>NZ_JAJDMI010000022.1:0-62326 GCF_020593505.1 Blautia sp. DFI.3.45 | reverse complement strand
ATTGGAGGCTATTTGCTAATATGTCCCTAAGTTGACGCTAGGTTGACCACATTGGGGTCGGACTCGAACGGGTTCGATCTACGCTTCGCTCCGGTCGTTGCTAAACGCGTGCCACTGGCACGCAGCAACCTCTAACGCACGTAAAACCGCTAGAAATCAAGGCTTCTAGCGGTTATTTTTTTACTTGACAAGGCTACTTGACCCTTTGGTTAGTTCCGATGGCATAGCCCCGGGAGTAATCATTAAGGAGAAGAAATTTTACATTGAATGTAATTGAGTAAAGCTCTGTCATTCCGATTGTCTTCAGAAATTGTAATGATTTCAACCTTTGGGTGATTTACAATTTCAGGCCAGAAAGATTCTGCAGGTTCCTGTAATACCCCTAAAATGGGAGTCTGCCCATCCAAAAGGTTTAAGATTTTTTTACGAAATAAAGTAGCGTCTGCTTCATGTGGACCAAGTTCATCCATAACAATTAAAGAGCAGTCAGAACACATGGAAAGAATATTGCATCCAAGAAGATCAAAGGTATCGGCAGTGTGTTCATCTGTTTTTCCGCATAAAAACAAAAGATTAGATTCGTTTGGGAATTCCTTCTCTTTTAGATGGTACATATGAACTGAATACTGATTCTTTAGATAGTCTTTTGTGCGGACAGTCAGGAATCCATCAGCGGTTTTCTTATAATCATCCAATATCTTTTGGATCAATGTAGATTTTCCAATGTGTTTTTTACCAGTTAAAAATATATGTTGAGTCATAGTAAAGTCCCATTTCATTTTATTTTATAATAGTTCCATAATTGTAACCCACGTATCATTTCTCATGAACTGTTTTGGCTGAGCTGTTTACCGGTAAACAGATAGTTCGTTCACGGCCATAGCGGTCGTGTGTAGTTATCACATCCATTTCAATATCGTAAACAGATTGTAAGGTTTCAGATGTAATGATTTCTTTGGGAGAGCCAAATCCCATAACCTTTCCGGATTTCATGAGAAGAACTTTGTTTCCCACGGAAAAGGGATGCTCAGGACTATGTGTTGACATAATAATGCAATATCCCTGGTTGGCCAGCCCTGAAATTACTTCCATGAGAAGCTGATGATTTGCATAATCCAGATTGGCGGCTGGCTCGTCCATGATGAAGATTTTTGCAGACTGACAGATTGCACGGGCAATTAAAACCAATTGCCTTTGTCCTCCGCTTAAGGAAGTATATTTCCTGTTGGCAAGAGGCAGGGCATTTACTTTCTCCAAGGCAGCAAAAGCTGCTTCCTGATCAGGCTCTTTTGGGGTTTCAAATGCGGAGAAATGAGAAGCACGCCCCATAATTACTATATCAAGAACTGTATAGGCAAATACAGGGGAATGATATTGGGGAATATATGCAATCATATTTGCCAGTGTTTTGGTTGTAAAGTCACTAATATTTTTTCCGGCTATCTTTATTTTTCCATTAGAAACAGGAAGGGAACCTAATATCATGCGGAACAGAGTGGTCTTTCCACAACCATTAGGACCAAGCAGACAAAGCACATCACCATAGTCTGCGCTGCAGCTGATACCTTTTAAAATATCACCATTGCCGTAACCGCCAAAAACATTTTCAATTTCCAGAAGCATATAATTACGCGCGCTCCTTTCGTTTGATGATAAGATAGATAAAGAAGGGGGCGCCCATGATACTTGTGACAACGCCAAGTGGAAGTTCCATGGACAAAAGGGAACGGGAAATATCATCAACAAGTATCAGATATCCGCCGCCAAGGATCGCACTTGCAGGTATCAGCCTTCTGTAATCAACGCCAACCAGTGCACGTGCCAGATGGGGGATCATCAGCCCGACCCATCCAATCAATCCTCCAAGACAGACAGCAGCGGCGCTGAGTAATGTGGAAGCGACTATAAAAATCAGACGATATTTACGCACATTGATTCCTAAACTTTTGGCTTCTTCTTCATCCAAAGTCAGCAGATTGATCTGCCATCGAAAAATAAAAATCAGACTTAATCCAATGATCATTGGAAGAACACTCCAGGAAAAGGATTTGGTTGTGGTTTTGGTTAAGCTGCCCATAAGCCAGAAAGTAATTTGTTGGAGAACATCATTAGGGTCTGCCACATATTTGATCATTGTGACACCGGCATTGCAGAGTGACATGATCATAGTTCCGGTCAGAACAAGACTGAGAGTCTGGGAATGTGCGGATTTTCGGCTGATAAGATAGGATGCGGCTACTGCGGCTACACCACCTGCAAAAGCAGAAAGTTGAATCATCCAGTTGGAAGCTCCGTTTAAAATTGCAAAAGCAGCTCCGAGACTTGCACCGGAAGAAACTCCAAGGATATCCGGAGATACCAGTGGATTGCGAAACATTCCCTGATAGGTTGCACCTGCTACCGAGAGGGAAGCACCAATAAATAAAGCAGACAGAATACGGGGCAGACGGATATTCCAGAATATGGTAACTGCCTGGGGTAAAATATCTCCTTTAAAACCAAATTTTGATAAAAATGCATTTAGTACCTGCACTGGTGTAAGCGGATAATATCCCACCCAGAATGAGAGTACTATAATGATAAACAAAAGTACCAGCATAACCGCCAACAGCAGAACATATCGTCTTTGCCGGGCAGTAGCTGCTTTTTTTTCATTAGCTGTCAGATTCATAATCATTCATCCTTGTAACTTGACTGATCAAATTTACGGTGTTATACTCAGAAAAACCGAATTGTTTTTAAAAACTATTCGCATATACATTATAATACTTAAAAATTGTATAGTCAATTTCAATAAGCGTCAATTATGAGTAATGCGGAGAAAAGAAAGGAGAAAGTTTATGAAAAAGCACAGACAACTTTTGGCTCTGCTTATATGTCTGGTGATGTCAGTCAGTCTTTTAACAGGATATTCTGAAACGAAGGCTGCTACTGAAGAGCAGGCGCAGAGTGGGGAGCAGGATGCCACGCAGGAAACTGCTGAAACCCGTGAGATCACAGACATGGCAGGAAGAAAAGTAACGGTCCCTGCAGCAGAAAATATTGAATCTGTTTTTTCAGCAGGTCCGGTAGCTGCAATTTTTCTGTATATGGTTGCACCGGATAAGCTTCTTGGGTGGAATTATGAACTGAATGATGTTGAGAAATCTATTATTCTGGACAAATATCAGGATCTTCCTAATTTTGGAATGGGTGATGCTGTCAATTATGAAGCAGTAATTGCTGCCAATCCTACAATTGCTATTAATAGTGGAAAGATTAATGATACAATGGTTTCTGATTGCGATGCGTTATCAGAAAGCCTTGGAATTCCGGTTGTTGCAGTAGACAATGAGCTTAATAATTCTGCGGAAGCTTTTCGTTTTATGGGCGAACTTCTTGGCGTAGAAGATCATGCAGAAGAGCTTGCTCAGTATGCGGAGCAGGTATTTACTGATATTAATGCACTTTCAGATATTCCAGAAGAAAAGAAAGTCAGTGTATACTTCGGTAATGGAGAGGATTCACTGGAAACTGCACCCAGGGGATCCCAGCATGCACAGATCCTTGATGCCATCAATGCAGTCAATGTTGCAGATCTGGAATTGGGAGATGGATCTCGTGTTCAGATTTCAGCAGAACAGCTTCTTGCATGGGATCCGGATGTGATTGTTGTAAATGGTGAACCAAAGGCAGATAAAAGCGGAAATTCTGCAGCAGAAGATATCCTGAGCAATCCTGATTATGCTTCACTAAAAGCAGTACAGGACCAAAAGGTTTATGGAACTCCTAATGCACCGTTTAGCTGGGTGGATCGTCCGGCAGGACCAAATCGTCTGATCGGTATGCGATGGTTCTCAGCATTGATTTATCCGGAATATATTAAATGTGATATCAATGAAGAAATACATAAATTTTTCGATCTTTTTTATCATGTTGATCTGTCCGATGAACAGTTGGAAAATGTTCTGAAAGGAACTTTATAAAGGTTAGGCATGGACGTGGAAAAGGGCTATACAATAAATAAATGAAAAAGAAACGCTGGTTCCGGTAAATACCGGTTCCGGCGTTTCTTTTTATAATTTTCGGATCATTGCGCTTCCATGCAGATCGCATACAGGATCTGCAAACAGATGGTTTTTCAGACAGAATTCCCCGACCGCTTTTCGACATCCGGAAAACTGTGTACTGTACACATCGTGGATCAGGAGAACTCCTCCGGTGGCCAGGCGTTCATAGAACAGAGGAAGTGCGGCTGCAGTTGGAGCATAGAGATCTGCGTCCAGAGATACAAAACAAAAAGTTTCATCTGTGACATCGGAAAAGGTATCCGGAAACCATCCTTTGTGGATCACAGTACGTGTAGGATCAGGCATAACATGAAGAACAGAGTCAATATCAGTAGAAGAAAAATCACCTGTTTTGGCACGGGACAGATTACCGGAGGCTTCTATTGTGATATCCTTTTCTGAAAAGCCCTCAAAAGTATCAAAAAGATGGATTTTTCGGTCTGGAAAGGCTGCACTGATCAGGGAAGAAAATTCACCTCGAAAAACACCTAGTTCTGCAACATTTCCCGGAATATCCAATTGATAGATCTGCTCAGATAAAAGACGCATAACAGCAACCCGTGCGTCAAACATGCGAAGGACGGAGGGATCACGAAAAGGTCCGTGATAACCTAAGTTTTCCATCTGCTTTATCATAGAATTGCGCCGTTCTTCATCCAGAACTCCCAGGATGACCAGATCCGGGAGAAGTGCTGCTGCAGTATCCGGAGAACAGACTGGAATATTTCCAATATATGATCCGTGTTTATGGGGGTCATTATCAGCAAAGCACAGGAGCTGACAGGGACTGCTGAGAAGTCTTGCGGTCATTTGTCCAATTTGTCCGGCACCAAATATTACAGTTTTATATACTGATTTTGCCATCATTTTGATGTATCCTTTCTGTCAGCGCGAACCTGGATCATCTGTCCTGTGATGGAGATGGCGATTTCAGCCGGTGTTTCTGCTTTGATCTCCAGTCCTATAGGTGAGATGATACGGTTTAAATCTTGTTCATTAATGTTGTATTCTTCAATCAGACGGCGAAATACAGCAGCTTTTTTTGCACGGCTTCCAATGACGCCTATATAACATGCAGGTGTAGCGAGAAGCTGTGCCTGTACAATGGTATCATAGGAATGTCCACGTGTCATGACGCAGCAATAATCAGCAGCTGTAATAGAAACATACTGGTCCAGATGGTTGAAATCACAAAGTATTGTTTCAACTGCTCCTGGGAAAAGAGCAGGATTTGTAAATTCCGGCCGGTCATCCAGGACAACACAGCGAAAATCAACGCTTGCAAGGATTGGGACAAGCTTTTGTGAGACATGTCCGCCGCCGAATACATAGACAGTTCCTGAGGTTCCAATCTGTTCAGAAAACAGATCATAATCTTCACTGTGATATCGGTGTGGCTTTAGAGACAAAGAAGATAATACAGAAGAAGGAACATTGGCAGTTCCGATGAGACCGCATGCAGGACTGTAAAGGCTCACACCGGAGGTGGTGAGAAGATCGCAAATCAGCCAGAAATCTTTTCGCTCTTCATAGAATTTTTCAGCAGTTTCCGTGATTTCCATAATAATCGGATCGTTATGATCAAGATACTGGAAAAAGGCCGTAACATCACCACCACAGATCATACCAATATTTTCAACATCTTTATGATTCAGCCGGAATTCATGCTCGCAGGATTCCTTTTTTTCAAGAATATCCAATGCCATACATTCAGCACGATATTCTACAGCTCCACCTCCGATGGTTCCGGAAATTCTGCCGTTTTTTCCGACCAGCATGCGGGAACCGGCACCTCTTGGTGTAGACCCTGAGGATGCTGTAACGGAAACAAGTACAAGATCGTTTCCCTCCAGGAATTGTTGTTTTATTGTCTGAAATAATGTTCTCATATAATAAAATACCTCCTAACTAAATTAAGTGATTTTTCTGCTCCAGTTGTGTACGTCTGCCCGCCTGAACTAAAGCGTGATATGGCAGAGTGATTGTATAATGTCCTGCAGTTTGCGGGCTTGTTCTAACTGCTGCTCATGAGCTTTGCGAGCTTCCGGACTTTTGCATTTACTCATGCTGTCGGCAAATCTTTTTTCTATGGTTACACGCTGTGTTTCCTGAATCAGTTTATCAGCCAGAAATACAATAGCTGCTTCATCCAGCGTGGCTTCCAACAGACCATGGTGCTGTGAAATGATCTGGCTGATCTCAGGATAACCTAACTGTAAGAAAAGTTCACCGCCTGTTTTTGTGTGATGCCTCTGAAGTCTGGCAATATCATGCAGAAGTGCACCGGAGCGAACAAGCTTCTGGTCAAAGATATAACCATTGGATTCCAGCATATTGCATAAACAACAGGCAAGTTCAGTAACAGCATCACTGTGAGCTTGTACATGACGGGGCAGAGAAACAGCATTGCGAAGCCTGAGACATAGTCCGTCATTTAATTCAGGATGAGGCAGTATATAACTGGGATCAGAGAAAGAAATATTATTTTTTTCATTCACTTCCAGATGATAGTAAGAGCCGCAGGGCAGACGAAACTGCTGCCTGCTGTACATATCAGAATGTAATGCATGTAAATAAGAAGAGATTACATCTGTATGAGTTACCACTGCAATATCACCTTCAGAAGCGCAAAGAATCTTATGAACTGCCTGCGAAAAGCGAAAACCAGATGCAGCAGGAGTTTCTGCTCCCGGGATCGGATGATCAGGGTTATTCCCACGCGCTTTATAAATGTCCGGCCATCTCTGGCGTATTTCATCAAAAGAAAGGCCATCCCATTCTCCCAGATTTCGTTCTGACAGATCAGAAACAATGATATGTGGAAGCTCAGGTGCCATATGGCCTGCTGTCTCAACAGTTCTTAACAAAGGACTGCAGTATACCCCTGATATTTTATCGGACAATTCTTCATTAAGAAGGACTGCCTGCAGATGTCCAAGCATGGATAGAGAGAAATCTGTCTGTCCTACACAGTAAGAATGTTCATCCGGATACTGTGGTTTTCCATGCCGGACCAGATAAAGGTTACGCATTTAAAAACCCTCCGAAACATTCTTCAAATATTTTTTTTGAACAGGAACGTGTTTCTTCTGAAAAACGGGCATATCGTTTCAGAAATTCTTCGCCGTATGGTGTCAGTTCGCTATGGCTTCCCCTTGTACCGCCCTGGCTTCTGATGATCAGAGGTTCATGAAGCTGTGATTCCAGGGTATGGATCAGGTTCCAGCTGGTAGAATAGGAAATGTGCATGCGCTCACAGGCATCGCGGACAGATCCTGTTTCATGGATCAGTGTAAGCAGCGAATAGAGTTTTTCATCAAAAAAAACTTTTTCCCGGGCTAGCTGAATATGGATTTCAGAACGGATCAGACTCTGGTTGTGTATGCGGAGAAGTTCAGCATAATCCTCTGGTGTATCAGCATCATGAATAATACCAGGATCCTTTACATTAAGATAATACATGGGTTCCCCGCAGTTATCCACAGCACCTTTAAGTCCTGATTTTCCGTCATCACTTAGGATGGAATCAATCAGTGTGGAACGGATCAGAATGGGATGACCGGGATTGCCATTACAGACCGGAGTTACAAGGGGACGCCCCAGAGAGAGCATTTGAGTGACTGTCTGGGCTGTGAACAGCGGAACATCAACAGGTGTAAAGAGCACCGTATCCACTTTGTCTTTCAGATACTCAAGTCCGATTCGGACAGAATCAAACATATGAGTGTTTGCATAGTTCTCATTTCGAAGAAAGACTACATTATTGGAAGCCAGGTGGCATTCCAGAACATCTGCATGATATCCGGTTACCACTACTACTTTGGAGATTCCGGCCTGCCGGAAATTATTGATCACGCGCTGTGCGATGGAAATGGAGCCAAGCTGAAGCATGGGTTTAAAGTCTACCATTCGTGATGATTTCCCCGCAGCCACGATGAGGGCGCCTGTCTGCATTTAGATACCTCCTTCTTTCAATGATATTATACAAATTTGATATTATTATAACATATAAAAGAATAAAAATAGTTAAAATTTTAAATAAAACAAAATAAAATTGTCTGCAATATATAAAATAGCCAACTATTAATTATTTGTAATTTGTATAATTGTGCAAAATTATGGTAGTATGGATATATAAAATAACGTGGACAGGAGAACTTTTTTATGGATAAGATTTTTGAGATTACCGCAAAAGAAGTTACTGTACAGGTAAAAGATGAGCGTACAGGGGTTGTATATAGCCGGACGCTTCCCATCGATTATTATGAGAATGCAAATGTTTTAAAGCTCAGCGGTGAGAATCTGGACGGGAGCAGCTCTTCCATTGTTTTCTATTCCGCCAGAGGAATAGAGAGACTGAAAGATCTGACAGGCAGGGGAGCTGACCATGATTCGTGCGGAACACATAAGCCTGAAGATCAGTAAGATTGAAATGAATTTTTTTAAAAGGAGGAATGGGACATGATTAAAAAGACATTGAAGATTAATGGTGTTGAGAGAATACTTATTCTTGATAAGGATGAGACACTGGCGCAGGTGCTCCGTGATCACCTTCTTCTTACAGGATGTAAGATTGGCTGCGGTGAAGGTCACTGTGGAGCCTGTAATGTTATTATGAACGGAAAAGTCACAAGATCCTGTATCTACAAGATGAGCCGTGTTCCCGATCATGCAGAGATCACAACCATTGAAGGTGTGGGAACACTTTCTGATATGCATCCGATCCAGGTTGCATGGATGGCATATGGATGCGCACAGTGCGGTTTCTGTTCACCGGGATTTATTATTTCAGCAAAAGTGCTTCTGGACAATAATCCAAGTCCTACCCGTGAGGAGGTAAGAGACTGGTTTAACAAACAGCGTAATCTCTGCCGTTGTACAGGCTATAAGCCGCTGATCGATGCTACTATGGCTGCAGCAGCAGTTATGCGCGGCGAGATGACAAAGGAAGACCTTGTGTTCAAACAGACAGGTGATTCTATTGTTGGAACAAATTATATCCGTCCGTCAGCAGCACAGAAGGTAACAGGTACCTGGGATTTTGGTGCAGATGATGCATTAAAGATGCCATCAGGAACACTTCGCCTTGCTCTTACACAGGCAAAGGTTTCTCATGCAAATATTCTCAATATTGACACAGCAGAAGCAGAGAGTATGCCTGGTGTTGTTCGTGTTATCACAGCAAAAGATATTAAGGCAGCAGGCGGAACCAATAAGATCAATGGTCTTGTAATGCTTCCAAAACACAACAAGACAGACGGTTTCGAACGTCCTGTACTTTGCGATGAAAAAATCTTCCAGTTTGGTGATGCGATTGCCATCGTAGCTGCTGATACAGAAGAGCATGCAAGGGCAGCAGCAGAAGCAGTTAAAGTTGAGATCGAAGAGCTTCCTGCATATATGAATGCAATGGATGCCATCGCACCGGATGCGGCAGAGATTCATCCCGGTATTCCGAACGCATTCTTTGAGACAAACTGTATCAAGGGTCCTGATTTTGACTGGGACAGCATTCCGGATTCACAGCAGGTTGAGATCGAATCTTACTGTTCACGTCAGCCTCATCTTCATCTTGAGCCGGACTGCGGTTATGGTTACATTGACGAAGACGGTATGATAACTGTTCATTCCAAATCCATTGGTATCCATCTGCATATGCCTATGATCGCTGATGGTATCGGTGTGCCAATGGAGAACTTACGAATTGTTCAAAACCATGCAGGAGGAACCTTTGGTTACAAGTTCTCTCCTACAAATGAGGCTCTGATCGGCGCTGCTGTTAAGATCCTTGAACGTCCTGTGTCTCTGGTATTTAATCAGTTCCAGAATATTACTTATACAGGAAAGAGATCCCCTGCATTTATGAATATCAAGCTTGCAGCAGATGAAAATGGTAAGCTTCTTGCACTCTGGGGCAATAACTATGTGGATCATGGTCCATACTCAGAATTCGGTGATCTGCTTACAATGAGACTTTCCCAGTTTACAGGTGCAGGCTATGGAATCAATTCTATCCGTAACAAATCTACAACAGTGTTTACAAACCATGCATGGGGTTCAGCATTCCGTGCTTACGGATCTCCTCAGTCTTATATGGGATCTGAGATTGCGATAGATGTTCTGGCTGCAAAGATGGGAATCGACCCCTTCGATATCCGTGAAATGAACTGTTACAAAGAATCAGAAGGCAGTACGATCCCTACAGGTTATCCGCCTGAAGTATACTGTGAAGAAGAACTGTTCAAGACAGCTCGTCCACTGTATGAAGCAGCTAAGAAACGTGTGGCTGAAAAGAATGCAGCTTCTGATGGCAAGATCAAATATGGTATCGGTGTATCTCTCGGTGTATATGGCTGTGGTCTTGATGGTGTTGATACATCAAACGCATTTGCAGAGCTGAATCCGGATGGAACAGTTACAATGTATGCTGCATGGGAAGATCACGGACAGGGCGCTGATATGGGGGTTCTTGTATCATCACATGAAACACTTCGTCAGGCAGGAATCAGACCGGAACAGATCAAACTTGTTATGAATGATACCAAGACATGTCCTAATGCAGGTCCTGCAGGTGGATCACGTTCACAGGTTATGTCAGGTAATGCATGTCGTCTGGCAGCAGAAAACCTTGTGGCAGCCATGAAGAAAGAAGACGGAACCTTCCGTACTTATGATGAGATGGTGGCTGAGGGTCTTGCAACAAAATATGAAGGTAACTGGGTGACAACCTTCTGTGCAGATCATCCGATCGATCAGGATACAGCACAGGGTGATCCGTTTGCAACCTACATGTATACGATCTTCCTTCCGGAAGTTGCTGTTAATACAGAAACAGGTAAAGTTAAAGTTGAAAAATTCACCTGTGTGGCTGACGTAGGTACCATCATGAACAGACTTCTTGTAGAAGGCAACTTCTACGGCGGCCTTGTACAGGGTATTGGTCTTGCTCTTACAGAAGATTTCGAGGATCTGAACCATGATACTTCTCTGAAGAACTGTGGCATTCCGTATCCAAATGATGCGCCGGATGATATTGAACTTCATTTCAATGAAACATATCGCCCAAGCGGTCCTTACGGTGCTGCCGGCTGTGGTGAGGCTCCGCTGGATGCTCCTCATCCTGCAATCCTGAATGCGATCTACAATGCTACAGGCGCACGTATCACACGTGTTCCTGCCCGTCCTGAAAAGGTTCTTGCAGCATTAAAGGAACTTGAGAAATAACTGTCAGTATAATTTTATCATGTGATATAATAAGGGGAGACGGGAGACTGTCTCCCCTTTGGAAATGAAAGGAGTATCGGGTTATGACATATATACAGGAAAGAGGTTCCACTCATGTTTATCACGTAAATCGAATGTCAAAGGAAGAGATGGATCATATGATCAGCCTCTGTGTTCATGAACAGCCGGCGTACTGTGTTGCAGCCTGTCCTTTCAAAGCAGATACAAAAGAAATGCTGTTTTATGCTGCAAAAGGAAACTTTAAGAAAGCTCTGGCTATCTATGAAAAGATCACACCATTTCCCATGATCCTCTGTAACGGATGTACTGCACCATGTGAGGAAAAATGCAGACTCTGTGAGCTGGGTGATGGCATATCCATACGTGAAGTAGAGCGTGCCATTGTACGATATGGGGAACCTGGAAAACGGAGCAGTGTATTTCGTATCAGAAAGAAAAAAAAGGCTGTGATCTTTGGCTCAGGATTGTTCCCGCTGTTTCTTGCAGGGGAACTGGAAAAGAAGATGTATCCTGCAACCATTTACTGTCAGGAGAAAGATTATGAAGCCTATATTGCAGCAGCAGCTCCGGAGCTTTTGGAATCAGATCGCAAAAATGAGGTAAAACGTCTCAGTTCCATGGACCTTTCCTTTGAATTCGGATGCAGTCTTGACCTTCCGTTTATCAGAGCGAAAATGAAGGAGGCAGATGTGGTCTGTGCTTCAGAGGAGGTGGCCAAAAAGCTGGCTCCAGAGGAAACAGCAGACGCAGAGATCATGCTGAGAGAACAGGCGGGAATTGTCAGCGGTCCGGTCCGGTCTGTGATGGATGCAGCTTTTGCTGCAAAGAGAGCTGCCCTGACTGTAGACCTCCTTGTACAGAATCTTTCGCCCCACAGCAACAGAGGCAGTGAAGGAGCAGTTACCACCAGGCTCTATACAAATATGGACGGGATGAAAGGCTCCAAAAAGATTCCCTGCAGCACAGATGGATATTCAAAAGAAGAAGCTATTGAGGAAGCAAAGCGATGCATTCAGTGTCACTGTGATGAGTGTATGAAAAGCTGTGTCTATTTAAGGGAATATAAAAAGCATCCGGGTCTTCTTGCACGTGAGATTTATAATAATACCCAGATCATTATGGGAGATCACCAGATGAATAAACCGATGAATTCCTGTTCACTCTGCGGACAGTGTACTGTAACCTGTCCAAATGGGTTTGATATGAGCCAGGTCTGCAAATCTGCAAGAGAAAACATGGTATCTACAGACAAAATGCCTCTGGCACCTCATGAATTTGCACTGATGGATATGCTGTTCTCCAATTCGGAGGCTTTCTTATGCAGACCTCAGCCGGGATATGAAACCTGCAGATATGTATTTTTCCCAGGATGTCAGGCAGGAGCTATAGCGCCGGATGTTGTCACAGAGGCATATGAGGATCTGTGCAGGAGGACAGAGGGCGGTGTTGCTCTGATGCTGGGATGCTGTGGTGCTATCAGTGAATGGGCAGGACGCTATGAAATGACAGAAAAGGTAAATGAACAGTTGAAGCAGGAGCTTGCAAAACTGGGAGATCCTATGATTATAGCAGGCTGTCCAAGCTGTATGAAACAGTTAAAAGAGAGTCTTGGCGCCAAAGTCACAGGAATCTGGGAGATCTTAAAGGAAATCGGACTTCCCGGACAGGCAAAAGGACTGGAGATACCTGTTGCAATACATGATGCCTGCGGTGCCAGGGGAGATACACAGACACAGGATACAATAAGAGAGCTTCTTGCAGATATGGGGTGCACTGTTGTAAATACAGAATATTCCAGAGATCGGTCTCCCTGCTGCGGATACGGCGGACTGACTGCCTACGCTAATAAAGAGATGGCAGATAAAATGACAGAAAAGTGTCTGGAACGATCCGATTGCCCATATATAACGTACTGCATGGCATGCAGGGACCGATTTGTCAGGGAAGGCAGGGAATCCAGACATATCCTGGAACTTCTGTATGGTATAAATGCCGCCAATATGCCGGATATCAGTGAGAAACGCTACAACCGGCTTGAGCTAAAAGAGAAGCTTTTAAAAAATATATGGAATGAGGAACTGATGATGGAGAAAAAAGATTATACCGTTGCATATACAGAAGATGCCATCAGTATGATGGATGAACGTATGATCCTGAAAAGCGATGTGGAGCGTGTATTATCAGATTACAGAGAAAATCAGGAAGCGATCTTTGATGAAGAGACAAAAGAACTGGTGACAAGGAGCAGACTTGGAAATGTTACATTCTGGGTGAGATTTGTGGAAACAGAAGAAGGGTATCTGGTACGCAGAGCATACAGTCATAGAATGAATATTATGAAAAGGGTGGGACAGTAATGGCAGTAGAGAGAACATATTATACCATTGATCCTGAGGGAAAGCTGACCTGCATGAAATGCAAGGTTCCTCTTGTAAAGGGAAAAGCAAAATTTATGTATCTGGAGAACGGTTTTCCTGTTGAGATGCCGGTCTGTCCCAAATGTGGCTTTGTCTATGTTCCGGAAGAACTGGCTCTTGGAAAGGTTTTGGCAGTGGAACGTGCACTGGAGGATAAATAGATGAACAGACATCCCGGCAGGGAAGAGCAGACAATTCATCTTCTGAAAAGCATAGAACTGAAAAAAGGAATGAAAGCTCTGGATCTGGGAGCAGGAGAGGGAGAGACCGTGCGGATCATGAAAGCATTTGGTCTGAATGTGCAGGGTGTGGATCTTGTTCCGCGAAGCAGTGAGGTGCAGCAGGGAGATTTTCTGGACCTTCAGTATGCAGCAGACAGTATGGATCTCTGTATCAGCCAGTGTGCATTTTTTGTCAGCAGAGATCAGAAAAAGGCAGTCTCTGAATGCTGGCGTGTACTGAAAAAGGGAGGATTTCTTTTGCTGTCAGATCTGGATCCGGGCAATCTTCTGGAAATTGTGAAAGAAACAGGGTTTACGATTCTCTGTCAGGAGGATCAGACTGCTCTCTGGAGAGAATATTATCTGGAAGCAATCTGGAATGATTCATTCTGCTGCGAGGATCATAAGCTTCTGCAGAAAGAATACAAAGGCAGAAAAATAGGCTATACCATGGTGGTTGGCAGAAAGGAGTAATGTATGGATCTTTACGAAAGAATAATGGAATTAGGTAGCATGGGATATCATTGTTCACAGATCATTATGATCATGACTCTGGAAACCATAGGAGAGGAAAATCCACAGCTTGTAAAGGCAATGGGAGGCCTTGGCGGAGGAATCGGTTACTGTGGAGATACCTGCGGATGTCTGACAGGAAGTGCCTGTGCCATCGGATATTTTCTCGGAAATCTGGCTCCTGAGGAGAAGGAAGATGCACAGATGAAACCGGCTGTACAGGAATTATATCAGTGGTTCCGCCAGAAGACAGAGGAAGAATTCGGAGCTTTTTACTGTAAGGATATCACTCATCTGGACTGGGGTGTGATCATGGAGAAATGTCCTGGACTTATTGCAGATACTTATACAAAAGTTATGGAAATTCTGACAGAGCGGGAGGTACTGAAGCTTTGATCACCATCGGCAAAACAAAGAGTGTCTGTCCGGAATGTATGAAGGTAGTTCCTGCCATAAAAGGTATCGGTGAAGACGGGATCTATCTGGTAAAGGAATGCAATGCTCATGGAAAATTTCAGACCCTGATCTGGGAAGGAAATGCAGCAGATTATCTTTCCTGGGGAAGAGAAAATCTCTCAGCAGAAACGCCTGTAAATCCGAAGGTTAAAGAAAAATCCTGTCCGGATAATTGCGGACTCTGTGAGGAACATGAAAGAAAAGGCTGCTGTATGATCCTGGAAGTTACAAAACGCTGTAATATGCATTGTCCTGTCTGCTTTGCTTCAGCAGGAGAAGACAGGGAAAAGGGAGATATTCCCATCTGTGAAATAGAAAAACAGTATGATTTTCTGATGGCTCACGGAGGTCCCTTTAATATACAGCTTTCAGGAGGAGAACCAACCATGAGGGACGATCTGCCTGAAATCATACATATGGGAAGAGAAAAAGGATTTACATTTTTTCAGTTAAATACCAATGGGATCCGGCTTGCCAGGGAGGAGGGGTATGCCGGAAAGCTGAAAAAAGCAGGACTGAATACAGTATTTCTTCAGTTTGACGGTGTGACAGATCAGGTTTATGAGACTTTACGTGGACAGGCTATGATGGAACTGAAGAAAAAGGCGGTCTTAAACTGCTCAGAAGCAGAGCTTGGTATTGCTCTTGTGCCGGTCATTGCGCCGGGAGTAAATGATATGCAGGTAGGGAATATTCTGAAATTTGGTCTGGATCATATGCCCTTTGTTCGTGGCGTACATTTTCAGCCTATCAGTTATTTTGGCAGATGTTCCCAGAAGCGCCCCCAAAATCCCATCACCATACCAAAGATGCTGAGACTTATTGAAGAACAGACAGAGGGACTGATGAAAATTGAGGATTTTGCAGGCGGCGGCGCAGAGAATCCCTACTGCTCCTTTCATGCAAGTTATCTGAGAAAAGGAGAGCGGGAACTGAAGCTTCTTGAAAAAAAATCAGGAAAAGGATGCTGCTGTACTACCAGTGATGATTCCAGGCAGTATGTGGAAAATCAGTGGAGCTACAGTACAAAAACCTATGATGAGGGAGAAATGACACAGACAGATGCGCTAGATGAGTTTCTGATCCGGATACATAATGAAACCTTTGCAGTATCAGGTATGATCTTTCAGGATGCCTGGAATCTGGATCTTGACCGTCTGAAACGCTGTTATATCTGTGAAGTGGATCCTGATCACGGAATGGTACCGTTCTGTGCATATAATCTGACTAATCTGAAAGGAATATATTTATACAGAAAGTGAAACGATCCAATATAGATGCAATGATCTGTAGGCAGGAAAAAATTACAGATATTACAAGGGAAACAATAAACAAAATACAGTTGGATAAACTGAATGCTGTTCTGAAAAGAGAAAAAGAAAGGCAGGGATTTTATAGAGATCTGCCGGAAAGGCTGGAAAGCATTGATGATCTGAAAACCCTTCCCTTTACAACGGAATCCGACCTTGCTCAGAAAGGGGGCAGGATGTTACTGTGCTCTCAGGGAGAAATACAGAGGATCATTTCAGAACAGACAAGCGGAACAACAGGTGCAGGTAAACGTGTATTTTATACAGAAGGAGATTGTGAACATACCATAGAACTTTTTATGGCCGGACTTGGTGAGTTTATTTATCCGGGAAGCAGGACTATGGTTGCCATGCCGTTTTCAGGTCCTTCTGGACTGGGAGAGCTGATCGCAGAAGCAATCAGACGTATAGGAGCACACCCCCTTTTAACCGGGAACAATAAAACCTATGGTGAGTTAAAAACAATTCTGGAAGAGGAGCGGCCGGATACTTATGTAGGTATGCCGACAGCACTGCTTTCCATGCTCAGAATGTGTGGAAAAGGCAGTATAAAGAGAGCACTGATATCAGGGGATGCCTGTCCGGAAACAGTAATGAAAGCAATAGAAAAAATTTTGGGAACACCACTCTGGCCTCATTATGGTTCCAGAGAGATGGGGCTTGGGGGTGCGATTTGCTGTCAGGCTCATGAGGGCATGCACATGAGGGAGAATCATTGTATCACAGAGATCATAGATAAAGAGGGAAATGTTCTGCCTGACGGTCAATGGGGAGAACTGGTGATCACAACCATTGGGATGGAGGCACAGCCTATGATCAGATACAGGACCGGCGATCATACACGTATCATCCCCGGAAAATGTATCTGCGGAAGTGAGGTAAGGCGTCTGGATTTTGTAAGGCGCATCGACCAGTCCAAAAGTATGAGAGAAATGGATGAATTACTGTTTCAGTTTCCGGAACTGGTAGATTACTGTGTAAGGAGTGTTGGAGGGAAAAAAGAAATCACAGCACTTTTTATATCAGATAACGGAGAAGAACTGATCAGAAATGTCTGCACAGAGAAGAATATTATTTCTTTGGACTGCAGAAAAGCAGAATGGAGCGATAGGGCATTGTATCCTGCGAAACGTATTATTTTATAGAGAAACTATTAGAAAACAGAACGAAACCCATTGACTATCAGTCGGATTTCGTTCTGTTTTTTATTTTATGAATAGTTATTTGTTCACAGGATAATACGGACAGTCCTCTCTGATACATTCTTTATTATCTTCAAAATATTTACATAGTACAGAAGACAGCGGAATCTTTACAGAGCTGAACTGCCTGTAAAACCTGATCGCTTCTTCAATAGCAATTCTGCTGGTGCGTTTACAGCAGCGCGGACCACCAACATCAGCCAGTTTGGATAAAATAACAGAGACAAGCTTCTGAGGAAAGGGCCATGCATCCTTATGGAGGGGACCGGATCCGGTCATAACAGACATAAAGATTCCGGCACCTGCTGCTGCACCACACACTCCCCAGTAACCGCAGGTACCACCGGGAACCTGCCTCGCTCTTTTACAGATTTCAGATAATGCGGTATCGTAATTCATACGCTCTCCATTATTGCGAAGTGCAGTCAGAAGAACACTGGGAACAATGGCATGATGTTCAGGTCCATGCATGTGGACAGAAGGAAGGTCCATGATCTCTTCCAGAAGCAGCAGGGGATCCTTCTCTGTGCTGCTTCTGAGGGCTATGATCACCGGTATATAAGTACCATAGCTGTGACAGGCATCACAGACAAAATGGCCATTTTCACAGACAGCATTTGTCAGCTGCTCTTTGTGGCAGATGCTGCAGGTTTTCACAGAACTTTCGACGCTGTATGTGACCGGTGCTCCACAGATCAGGCAGCCTGAAAAATGTTCTGTCTCTCCACAACAGCAGGAATTATTTGTATTATCCATAAAAATCAGCATTTCTCAGCAATATCATAGATAAGCCGTTCTGTATCTTCCCATCCGAGGCAAGGATCTGTGATGGAACAGCCAGGAGTCATATGATCACTGATATCCTGGCGGCCTTCGAGAAGGTAGCTTTCAATCATAACACCTTTAACCAGCTTTCTGAGATCCGGATTATAGTTGCGGCTGTGAAGTACTTCTGAAACAATACGGATCTGTTCCTTGTATTGCTTGTTGGAGTTTGAGTGGTTGGCATCTATGATGATGGCAGGGTTCTTAAGATCTTTTTTAGCATACAGAGCAGACAGACGTATCAGATCTTCATAGTGGTAGTTAGGAATAGTCTGTCCGTACTGGTTTACACCACCTCTGAGAATTGTGTGTGCCAGATCATTTCCTGAAGTTTCCACATCATTTCCTCTGTAGATGAAGTGGTGTGGATGCTGTGCAGCAGTGACGGAATTCAGCATAACAGAGAGATCACCGCTGGTAGGATTCTTCATACCGACAGGAATATCCATGCCACTGGCAGTGAGACGATGCTGCTGGTTCTCCACAGAACGTGCACCTACAGCTTCATAGGAGAGAATATCATCCAGATAGCTGCGGTTTTCAGGATAAAGCATCTCATCTGCAGAAGAGAGTCCTGTCTCCTGCATAACTCTCATGTGCATCTTGCGGATAGCAATAATTCCGGCAAGAAGGTCAGGAGCCTTATCAGGGTCTGGCTGATGAAGCATTCCTTTGTAACCGTCACCTGTGGTACGGGGCTTATTTGTATAGACTCGCGGGATGATCATCAGTTTGTCAGAGACTTTATCTGCCACTGTTTTCAGTTTGCGTACATATTCGCAGACTGTATCTTCGTTATCAGCGGAACAAGGTCCTACAAGGACGATAAATTTATCTGATTCACCGGTGAAGATACGGCGTATTTCTTCATCGCGCTGTTTTTTTACTTCTTTGAGTTCCTGGCTGAGAGGGTACTGAGATTTCAGAACCTCCGGTAAAGGGAGCTCGTGATTAATTTTCATAGACATGATTTATTTCCTCCATATAAGTACATGCAGATCTTTCATAATGCCGGAAGTCAGAAATATTTTGTACCTGACCGGACTGCCTGCATATTTTCCTTCACAAGTATAACATGGTGTTATCTAAAATTCCAGTACTTTAGCACTTTAAATCGACATATTTTGAGAAAATGTAATCAGACCGTTTTTTATGCCTGTTTCTTAGCTTCACAAAAATGCTTTCAGATGTTACAATCAAATAAAAGGTATTAGGAAAGAAATATCAAAAGAATACCAAAGAAAGCCGGGGTGAATGTTATGGAGATTAAGAGTATTCTGATAAAGGATACAACCAGAGAGGAAAGAAAACAGATTGTGGAAGAATCTTTTGGGAATATTTCTGCAAGCTGTGATGGCTGTATGGCGGGACTGGCAGAGATGTATCAGGAATATATTGATGGTACGAAGGAAATCCGCGACATTAACATGGAGTTTAATGCACACTACGTACGGGAAGATCTGGATGAGAAATCAAAGAGAAGCTGCCCGATGTAGATAAAACAACTATATGGGAAACTGGCAGATTGCGAATATGCAGGAAATAACAAGATAACAGGAGAAGGATATAAAAATGAGTACAAACAATATGGATAGATTTGAATTCAGATGTATCAGACCGGAGGAGACACAGCAGGCGATAGAGATCGAGCAGATCTGTTTCCCGCCAAATGAGGCATGTTCCCCGAAAAGTCTGACAGAGAGAATAAAAGCAACAGCAGAAACATTTCTGGTAGCTGAGGATAAGGAAACCGGAAAGCTGGCTGCATTTCTTAATGGAGTTCCTACAGATGAGGAGGCTTTCAGAGATGAATTCTTCACAGATATTTCCCTGAGTAATCCTGAAGGCAAAAATATCATGCTTCTGGGTCTGGATGTCCGTCCGGAATATCGTATGCAGGGACTGGGACGTGAACTGGTATCCCGATACTGCCAGAAGGAAGCACAAAAAGGACGAAAGAAACTTTTCCTCACCTGTCTGGATGAAAAAGTGAAGATGTATGAGAAATTCGGCTTTACAGATCTGGGTCAGGCAAACTCCACCTGGGGCGGAGAAGCCTGGCATGCCATGAGTATCGAGATTGGAAGATAATTAACGAGCAGAACAGACAGGAGAGTGTACAATGAGCCTATATGCAATCGGTGATTTTCATCTTTCGTTTACAGTCAATAAACCTATGGATGTATTTGATAAAAGATGGAAGAACCATGTAGTTAAGATTGAGAAGTACTGGAAGAAGAGAGTAACAGAGAATGATACAGTAGTGATAACAGGAGATCATTCCTGGGGGAGAGATCTTGCAGAGTGTCAGGCGGATCTGGATTTTATTATGGCTCTGCCGGGCAGGAAGATTCTGCTTCGGGGAAATCACGATATGTTCTGGGATGCGAAGAAGACAGAAAATCTGAATGAGATGTTCAGAGGAAAGCTGGAATTTTTGCAGAATAATTTTTATACATATGAGGATTATGCGCTGGTGGGAACCAAAGGCTACTGTTATGAAGGAAAAGACAGCTATGAGCATTTTCTGAAGATCCGAGAGCGGGAGTTGGGGCGGCTGCGCTGCTCTTTTGAAGCGGCGAAGGCAGCAGGATATGAGAAGTTTATCATGTTTCTTCATTATCCGCCTACAAGTATTGGAGAGATGGAGAGTCCGTTTACCCTGATGGCACAGGAATTTGGCGCCGAGAAGGTGATCTATTCTCACTGTCATGGAGAGAAGCGATATGATGACAGCTTTAAAGGCTATGTGGATGGAATAGAGTACAAGCTGGTGTCGGGAGATTATCTGAACTTTAAACCGGAGCCAGTATTATGCTAATGGTAATCTTTATATCGGTATTCGATTATAGGTGGGTAGTGGAGTGCGAATATCTGTTTAATATTAAGCATCAGTAGTATGGAAAAAATCCCTGGGAAGTATTATACTTTTCAGGGATGATTTTATGTGCTTTGAGAGAAAATATCTTCGGGGAGAAATGAGAAAATGAAGATTTACTACAGAGAGAAATCTGGCGGGATTGAAATTCTGCGGTGTTTTGGAATAGAGGGCAGAGTTGAGATTCCGGGAATGATAGATGACAAATTGGTAATCAGTGCGGCACCGTATGCATTTTCTAGCCATATGGATGAGAAGGAAGACCTGAAAAATGCCAGTCTGTGGGAAGTGTCAGATGGTCTTGAGTTTGGCAGAGAAGAGCATGTTCTGGCAGGAAATGACGTGGAGGAGATTGTTTTTCCTTACACTTTAAAAGAGATTGGACGATATATTTTTTATGGCTGCGGGAATCTGAAAAAGCTGGAGTTTTCTGACAGCCTGATGCAGATAGGCTGTGGTGCATTTACAGGCTGCCATGCATTGGAGAAGCTGACTGTTCATATGAGACAGGGAAAGAAGTCAGGCGTTAAGGAAATGCTGGGCGAGATGTGGCAGAGGATAGATGTAAACTTTCTTTATGAGTATGAAGAAGCCAGACTTGTATTTCCGGAGCATTATGATGAGGCGGTTGAGAACACTCCGGCGCGTATTTTGTATACGGAATATCATGGATCAGGCAGTAATTACAGGCAGTGTTTTTATGATAAGGAGCTGAATTATCAGGAATATGACAGGCTTTTTGAAATGGCGGTAGCCATGGATAAGCTGGAAGTTCTGGTTGATATGTCATTTGGCAGATTGGAGTTTCCTTATGAACTGACCGGGAAAGCCAGGGAGAATTACAGGGAATATATCCGTAAGAATCTGGGAGATATTGCAGAATATCTGGTAAAGCAGGAGGATATGCACAGATTGGAAGTGATATCCTCGCAAAAACTCTGGACACTGGAAGGAATTGATCCTGCGTTAGATTGTGCATCTAAGAGAAAAGAAACGGAAGTATCCGCATTTTTGATGAATGAAAGAGCAAATCTGGTGGATAATACGGCAGGAAGTGAACGTATAGATGTGGATAAGCTGCAAAATAGTCAGGAAGCTGACAGGACAGAGCAGGGGAAAAATGAACAATCACAAACTACAGAAAAATCTTTGAATAGAAGAACTATACTAAGAAAAAAGAGGTTTGAACTGTGATAGATATAGAGGAAAATAATGATGCAGCCAGAGGATAAAATACAGGAAATAGCAGAAAGAGCAGAGCGTTTGCAGGAAATCGGCAGCAGTATTCTCAGGGCTGCGCGGGATGAATTATATCTGGGAATGCGGTTTTTGGATGTGGCGCTGAGCAGTTTTTCTTATCAGATGGATGGTCAGGTCCATGGATTTGGAACGGATGGAAGAGTGATGTATTTCCAGCCGCAGATGCTGGGAGGCTTATATAGAGAGAACAGGATTCTGGTGAACAGAGGGTATCTGCATATGGTATTCCACTGTATTTTCCGGCATTTTGCATGGAACGGTACAGAAAGTAAGAAGAGGGCAGACGATGGAATCACAATCCAGGAACGTATGCGTGATCTGAGTTGTGACATTGCAGTGGAGCATATGATAGATGGGATGAGCTATCGGAGTATCCGTTTCTCACGCAGTCTTCTGCGAAGGGAAACCTACCGTCTCCTTGAAAAAGAGGGAAAAACCCTCAACGCACAGAGAGTATATAAAATATTGTCAGAATGGAATCTGAACGAAAAGGATCTTACAAATCTGGAACAGGAATTTCGCACAGATGACCACAGATACTGGGAAAGTAAGAAACCGGATCAGAAACCGAATCCCATGCTCAGCCGCAAATGGGGGGAGATCAATGATGGAATCGAGACGGACCTGGAAACCTTTTCACAGGAGGCAGGTGAGCGGGACGGAGATTTCCTGGAGCAGATAAAAACAGAGAACAGAAGTCGGTACGATTACAGAGAATTCCTGCGGAAATTTGCAGTTTTTCATGAAGAACTGGCAGTGGATGATGACAGTTTTGATTACAATTTCTATACCTACGGTCTGCGTCTTTATGGAAATATGCCGTTGATCGAACCATTGGAATCCAAAGAAGTTAAGAAGATAGAGGAGTTCGTGATCATTATCGATACCTCCATGTCTTGTTCAGGAGAACTGGTGAGAAAGTTTCTGGAGGAAACCTACGGTGTACTTAGTGAGAGTGAGAGCTTTTTTACAAAAATCAATGTGCACATCATTCAGTGTGATGAGAAAGTCCACACAGATAAAAGGATTACCTCCCGGAAAGAAATGAAAGACTATATGGAACATCTGGAACTGTATGGAGATGGCGGAACAGATTTCAGGCCTGCATTTGAATGGGTGGACAAACTGCTGGAACAGCATGAATTTCATAACCTGAAAGGGCTGATCTATTTTACGGATGGATTCGGGATTTACCCGAAGAAAATGCCACCATATAAGACTGCATTTGTGTTTATGCAGGATAATTACAGAGATGTGGATGTGCCGGTATGGGCTATGAAACTGATCCTGGATGAGGATGATTTTGAGAAGCCAGACAGGTAATGAAGAGAGAAAATTATAATTGCGGGAGCTGCAAATCGCGGAGTAATTCGTGGATATCAAGGAAATGAGAAAACTGAGTAAAAGTAAGAAGTGTTCAGCAGGAAAGGATTTACATTATGGATATAAAACGAGCAAAACAGGAGATAAAGGACTCAATAGAAGCATACCTTGCGAAGGATGAATTTGGAGAATACCTGATCCCGGCCATACGCCAGAGACCAATTCTCCTTATGGGGGCACCGGGTATTGGAAAGACGCAGATTATGGAACAGATCGCCAGGGAATGTAAGGTAGGTCTGGTATCTTATACTATCACACATCACACCCGTCAGAGTGCAGTAGGACTGCCGTTTATCAAAGAGAAAACCTTTGGTCAGGAGACTTTTTCTGTCACAGAATATACTATGAGTGAGATTATTGCCTCTGTCTATGAAAAGATGGAAAAAACAGGTCTCAGAGAAGGAATTCTTTTTATTGATGAGATTAACTGCGTATCAGAGACCTTGGCGCCTATGATGCTGCAGTTTCTTCAGGGAAAGACATTTGGCAATCAGAAAGTACCGGAAGGATGGGTGATCGTGACAGCAGGAAACCCGCCGGAATACAATAAATCTGTCCGCGAATTTGACGTAGTAACCCTTGACAGAATCAAGAGGATTGATGTGCAGCCGGATTTTGAAGTGTGGAAAGAATATGCCTATGAGCAGGGAATCCATCCGGCTGTGATCTCTTATCTGGAGCTTCGCAGAAAGAATTTCTACAGAATGGAGAACACAGTAGACGGACGGATTTTTGCCACTGCCAGAGGCTGGGAAGATCTTTCAAGGCTGATACAGGTATATGAAACACTGGATAAAGAAGTGGACAGAGAGGTGGTATATCAGTATATCCAGCATCCAATGATCGCAAAAGATTTTGCCGCATATCTGGCATTATACAATAAGTATAAGACAGACTATGCAGTGGAGGATCTGCTTCAGGGTAAATGGACACCCATCACTCTGGGTAAGATCCGCAATGCTTCATTGGATGAGCATCTGAGTATTGTTGGTCTGCTGAACGGAAAGCTCAGCCAGTTATTTGCAGACTGTTATTTTATGGATGCCTATGTGACAAAGCTCTATGGTTACATGACAGAATACAGAGATAACCTTCCGGAAATGACGCTGGAATCCATTTATAAAAAGGCAGAAAATGATTTTCAGACTGCAAAAAAATCTGAGCTTCTCACTAAAAATGAAGAAAAAGTATTTATCCGTACAGTGGATTTTCTTGAGAAATTATGGATAGAACTGAGGGGAGAAACTGGTTCTGAAGATAAAACAGAGAATAATAAAGCTGTTGAAATTTCGGAAAAAGATACCTATGAGCAGACAAAAACTGCTTTTACAGCGGAGGCAGACAACCTGGAAACTCAGACAGAATATATCTCTCAGACGCTTCAGAATGTTTTTGATTTTATGGAAGCAGCCTTTGGTGACAGCCAGGAAATGGTAGCATTTATTACGGAACTGAATGCAAACTTTTACAGTATCTGGTTTATCCGGGAAAATGGTTCTGACCAGTATTACCGTCACAACAAGGGACTACTGTTTGATGACAGACAGAAACTGATCCTGGGACAAATGGAAGAACTGGAGAACACGATGAAGCGGGGACTAAAAAATTAATTTTTATGTCAATTAGCATTGGATTTTCAGATAAATCGTGGTATGCTGATGAATAGAATTATGATTTGAGTGAAAAATATCAGGAATGCAGGCGCATTTGACTGTGCAGCAGTAGAACGATATGGAATCACTAGAAAAAACGAGGAGGAATATAAAATGGAATTAGAAGTATTAAGAAAAGATATGGTTGCAGCTATGAAAGCCAAAGATAAAGTAACAAAAGAAGCAGTCTCCTCTCTGATCTCTGCAGTAAAAAAAGTAGCGATCGATGAGGGATGCCGTGATGAAATTAAGAGCGATCTGGTGGACAGAGTTATTTTGAAGGAGTTGAAAACTGTAAAAGAACAGTTGGATACCTGTCCGGAAAGCCGTGAGGATCTGAAGGCTGAATATCAGGCAAGGTATGATGTGATTGCCAAATATGCACCAAAACAGATGGATGCAGCAGAGGTAAAGACATATCTGGAAGAAAAATTTGCAGATGTGATCGCAACGAAAAATAAGGGGCAGATCATGAAGGCTGTTATGGCTGATATGAAAGGAAAAGCAGACGGAAAGGTAATTAATCAGGTTGTGGCAGAGCTCTGCAAATAATGTGTTATCTTAACCGAATCAAGTAAGTCCCCTGCTTCAATTGCGAAAAGCAATAAGCAGTGGGTGGGACTATGTGAAGAATAGGATCATCCAGCAGATTTGGTATGCAGAAAGCTGGATAGTTATCGAAATAGCCGCAGTATATTGGAGTATCCGAATACTGCGGTTATTTTGTTAGGAGGTGAATATATATGGAGTTTCAGCATGAACTGATCATTCCTAATGAGGGACTTCCGTTTAAGGTTTTTCTTTTTGAAGGAGGAAATGGCAATTATGTGCGTGAGAAGCACTGGCATACGTCTGTAGAGATTTTTGCTGTGATGGAGGGGCGACTGGATTTTTTTGTAAATAAGGATGAATATCCGCTGAAAGCTGGAGAGCAGATAATCATTAATTCCAATGAGATCCACTCTATCCATGCTGTGGAGAAAAATAAAACAGTAGTTCTGCAGATTCCTCTGAAACAGTTTGAGAATTATTTTACTGCCCAGAGATATATCCGTTTTCGGGGGCAGGAGGAGCTGGTGGATAAGAAACTGGCTTCTTTGCTTCGTAAATTATATCATGTGTATTCCGAGCGGAAAATTGGATATGAGTTCCGGACAATTTCTATTTTTTACGAGATCATGTATATCCTGGTGAAGGATTACCGTGTGACAGAGACCAGGGAGAAGGATATCCGACACAGCCGCCGTCTGGATGCATTGTCAAAAATCACCACATATATGCGTGAGCATTACAGGGAGGAACTGAAGCTTTCTGATGTGGCGGCTACTTTTGGATACTCGGATGCATATTTGTCGCGAATGTTTCAAAAATATGCAAAAATCAACTATAAAACTTATCTGCAGGATATCCGTATGGCATATGCGTACAGGGATTTGCTGAATACAGACCATACAATTAGTCAGATTGCACTAGATAATGGATTTTGCAGCAGCAGGGGTTTTTCCGGGGAATTTCAGAAAAGATATGGGATACTTCCAAGTGAGATGCGAAAACAGATAAATGAAAAAGGTCAAAAAAACGCTATAGATTAGACAAGAAAACTGGCGAAAAATACCCTTTATTCTGATATATTCTAAGCACAGTCAAGAAAACGTAATATCGACAGAATATAAGGAGGTTTTTGAAGTGAAAATTCAGAATGTAACAGATGCTTCCTTCCGTAAATATGGAAAGGTGCTTGAAGGGTATGACTTCAGTGCTCTTCTCAAAGAAATGAAACATACACCGGTTCCGGATGATGTGGTTTATGTACCATCTGTTGAGGAGCTGGAAGCTCTGGATGTAGCAAAAGCACTGCAGAATAAAGGATTTGGCGGAATCCCGATCGAAATTGGATACTGCAACGGACATAATAAGAAATTAAATGCAGTAGAATATCACCGCAGTTCAGAGATCAATGTAGCGGTAACAGATCTGGTGCTGCTTATCGGAAGCCAGCAGGATATCACAGATGATTTTACATATGATACTTCTAAGATCGAAGCATTCCTGGTACCTGCAGGAACAGGTATTGAAGTATATGCAACTACACTTCATTATGCGCCATGCAATGTACAGGATGGCGGTTTCCAGTGTGTAGTCGTACTTCCGGCAGGAACCAATACAGATCTTACATTTGAGACAGCTAAGACAGGCGAGGACAGCCTGCTGACAGCTAAGAACAAATGGCTCATTGCACATGAAGATGCGGCAATCGAGGGTGCAGTAAACGGACTTCGTGGAGAGAATATCACCATTGACTGAGTTGCTCGGAATCTGTGGCAGTAGAGTATCAGAATATAGTAAATGAATAACAAAATCATATAAATACATATCAAATATGGAGGAATTTATATTATGAACAATATACCAGTAGTAAAACTTGGATTAATCGCAGTAAGCCGTGACTGTTTTCCGATTCAGCTTTCTGAAAAGAGACGTGCAGCAATCAAGGAAACTTATAAAGGTGAACTTTATGAATGTCCTGTAACTGTTGAGAACGAGAAGGATATGGAGAAAGCTCTTGAAGATGTAAACAAAGCAGAGTGTAATGCGCTGGTTGTTTTCCTTGGAAACTTCGGACCTGAAACTCCTGAAACTCTGATCGCAGAGAGATTTGACGGACCTTGTATGTATGTAGCAGCAGCAGAAGGTGACGGTGATATGATCAACGGCAGAGGTGATGCTTACTGTGGTATGCTTAACTGCTCCTACAACTTAAAAATGCGTCATCTGAAAGCATATATTCCGGAATATCCTGTTGGAACAGCAGATGATATTGCAAAGATGATCGCTGATTTCGTACCGGTTGCACGTGCAGTCATCGGTGTCAGCAATCTTAAGATCATTACTTTCGGACCACGTCCACAGGACTTCTTCGCATGCAACGCACCTATTAAAGGCCTCTATGAGCTGGGTGTTGAGATTGAAGAGAACTCAGAGCTTGATCTTCTTGTTTCTTTCAAAGAGCATGAAAATGATCCTCGTATCCCGGAAGTTTGTGCAGATATGGCAAAAGAGATGGGCGAAGGCAAATATTATGCTGACCTTAATGTGAAAATGGCACAGTTTGAGCTTACACTTCTTGACTGGGCAGAGGCTCATAAGGGAGCAAGAAAATATGTTGCATTTGCTGACAAATGCTGGCCAGCATTCCCGTCACAGTTTGGATTTGAACCTTGCTATGTAAACAGCCGTCTGGTTTCCAGAGGAATCCCGGTATCCTGTGAGGTTGATATCTACGGAGCACTTAGTGAGTACATCGGACTTTGCATTTCCAATGATGCAGTTACACTGCTTGATATCAACAACTCTGTTCCACAGTATATCTATGATGAAGATATCAAAGGAAAATACGATTACAAGCTTACTGATACATTTATGGGATTCCATTGTGGAAATACTCCTGCATGCAAGATGTGTGATTCCAGAGCTGTTAAATATCAGCTGATTCAGCACAGACTTCTTGAGCCGGCAGGATCTGAACCAGACTTTACAAGAGGAACTCTTGAAGGTGATATTGCTGCATCTGACATTACATTCTATCGTTTACAGTGCAATTCCGAGGGCGAGCTGGTTTCTTATGTTGCAGAAGGTGAAGTACTGGATGTACCTACAAGATCATTCGGTGGTATCGGTATTTTCGCAATCAAAGAAATGGGAAGATTCTACCGTCACGTACTGATCGAGGGCAACTATCCGCATCATGGAGCAGTTATGTTTGGACATTACGGAAAAGCATTCTATGAGGTAGTGAAATTCCTTGGACTGGATGTTAAGAAGATTGGATATAACCAGCCGGCAGGCGTAAGATACCCGACAGAAAATCCATGGGGTTAATGAGAAATCAGTAAAACGGATTATTAATGTTCATGTGAAGTGAATGAATCTGAATACAGAATAAATAAACTGACACTATATTAAAGGCATCCCGGGGCTTTGCTCTGGGATGTATTAGATTAGAAATAGAAAAGGAGAGCACTTATGTATTATATTGGTATTGACCTTGGTACTTCCGCTGTAAAACTTCTTCTTATGGAAGAATCAGGAAAAATCTGTAACATCGTATCCAGAGAATATCCTTTATTCTTCCCACATCCGGGCTGGTCTGAGCAGAAACCGGAAGACTGGTTTGCGCAGAGTATGGAAGGAATGAAAGAGCTGACAAAGGATATCGACAGAGCGCAGGTAGCAGGAATTGGTTTTGGCGGCCAGATGCATGGTCTGGTAACACTTGACAAGGATGATAATGTGATCCGTCCTGCAATCCTCTGGAATGACGGACGTACAGGCGAAGAGACAGAATATCTGAATACAGTGATCGGAAAAGACAAACTTTCACAGTATACAGCAAATATTGCTTTCGCAGGCTTCACAGCACCGAAGATCCTCTGGATGCAGAAAAACGAGCCTGAGAACTTTAAGAAGGTAGTAAAGATCATGCTGCCTAAGGATTATCTGGCATATCGCCTGTCCGGTTCCTTCTGTACAGATGTTTCTGATGCTTCCGGTATGCTTCTTCTTGATGTAAAGAACCGCTGCTGGTCAAAAGAAATGCTGGAGATCTGTGGAATCACAGAAGAACAGCTTCCGAAACTGTATGAGAGCTGGGAAGTAGTAGGAACTTTGAAACCTGAGATTGCGAAAGAACTTGGATTCAGTGAAGATGTAAAAGTTGTTGCAGGTGCAGGTGACAATGCGGCAGCTGCTGTAGGAACAGGTACAGTTGGTGACGGTCAGTGTAATATTTCTCTTGGAACATCCGGAACTGTGTTTATTTCCAGTAAAAACTTTGGTGTGGACGAAAATAACGCACTTCATTCTTTCTGTCATGCAGATGGAAGCTATCATCTGATGGGATGCATGCTCAGCGCAGCTTCCTGTAACAAATGGTGGGCAGAGGAGATTCTTCAGACAAAGGATTTCGCAGCAGAGCAGGCTCCAATTCAGAAGCTGGGAGAGAATCATGTATTCTTCCTTCCATATTTGATGGGAGAACGCTCACCTCATAATAATCCTGATGCAAGAGGTGTATTCTTCGGAATGTCCATGGACAGCACAAGAGCAGACATGACACAGGCTGTTCTGGAAGGTGTTGCCTTTGGTCTTCGTGATTCCCTGGAAGTTGCAAGAAGCCTTGGAATCAAGATTGAGAGAACCAAGATCTGCGGTGGCGGAGCTAAGAGCCCACTGTGGAAGAAGATCATTGCAAACGTTATGAACCTGAAGGTTGATGTTCTGGAGAACGAAGAAGGCCCGTCCATGGGTGGTGCTATGCTGGCAGCAGTAGGCTGTGGTGCTTACCCGGATGTAGAAACCATCGGTAAGAAATTTGCCAAAGTTGTTGATACAGTAGAACCGGATCCTGAACTGGTTGCAAAATATGAAGAGAGATATCAGAAGTTCAGAACTCTGTATCCGGCGATGAAGCCATTGTTCTAATCGAATATCTGCCTGACATACTGGGGTTGTTGTGCTTATTTAGCACAACAACCCCATTTTGACGTACATATGATGATGACCAATCACCATAGCCTATTGATTATGACATATCAGGAAAAGGGCAGCTTCAGGAATTCTTCCATGGCTCTGCTGATATAGCGGCCTTTCTTCCAGTAAAAAAATACAGTGCGTTTACTGCTCTGACCGGGCAGCTTATAAAAAACAAGTTCTGAATTTGTTGGAACTCTGGAGAGCAGAAGATCCCCGATGAAAGTGATACCCATTCCCAAACATGCAATATTATAGGCAGTCATCTGCTGATCCAGGCGAAATACTACAGAAGGTGAAAAGTGATTTTCCTGACAAATGGTCAGCGCACGCTTACCGGTATCGTTATCTGAACGAAGAATAATAAATGGTTCGTTCTCAAAGTTGTTTAATGGAACAGAAGGAATATGAGAAGAACGGAACTGCCCGTTCCGGATTTCCTCAATAGGAATCTGATATTTCTGCAGTCTGGTATTTACTGAATAATTTTTGGGAACCGCTAGAAGAAGTTGTTCTTTCTGGTAGATATAATGTTCAAAAATCTGGTTATCCAGAATACAGTTATCAATTACCAGATCTAACTTTCCGGCCTGGAGAAACTGGGATAGCTTTGCTGTACTTTCTTCTACAAGAGAAATTTGAACATGGGGGAATTTTTGGGAAAAATCAGCAATAAGGGGAGGCAGAATCCACGAAGAAAAAAAGTTACTGCCACCTACATTAAGAGTTCCTGTTTTGAGATTTCCCAGATCCAGTAGGTAGTTTTCGAGATTATTTTCAATATCCATGACTTTTTCAACAGCCTGTACATAATGTTTTCCAACTTCAGTTAACTGCAAAGGTTTGGTACTTCGATCAAAAATAGGATAGCCAATACGGTTTTCCACACGTTTTACATTGGCGCTTAAAGAAGGCTGCGAAATGAAAAGAGCAGCAGCAGCTTTGGAAAAGCTTTTTTCCTTGTAGACCTCATAGATGTATTCCATTCCCTGAAACATATAAACTCCTCCGATATATAATTTAAACACTATATATTTTATAAAAATATATGTATTTGATTATATTATAGCAGAGATATATAATGAGGGCAAATACATGGGAGGGCGAATAACTATGAAAAAAACAGACTATCGTGTAGAAAGGGATTCTATTGGTGTAAAGGATATTCCGGAAGATGTATATTATGGAGTACAATCCTTACGTGCGGCTGAAAATTTTCACATTACGGGGCTGAATATGCATCCGGAAATTATTAACAGTCTTGCATACATAAAAAAAGCAGCAGCGATAACCAATTGTGAGGTGGGGCTTCTTGAGAAGAAAAAAGCACAGGCGATTGTCCAGGCATGTGATGAAATTGTTTCAGGAAAATTCCATAATGAATTTATTGTGGATCCTGTTCAGGGAGGAGCTGGCACATCTTTAAATATGAATGCCAATGAAGTAATTGCAAATCGCGCGATTGAGATACTGGGAGGAAAAAAGGGCGATTATACAATTATAAATCCTAACGATGATGTGAATTGTGGACAGTCTACCAATGACGTTATTCCTACTGCCGGTAAAATGACTTCTCTTCGTTTGTTGCAGAATCTGAAAAAACAGCTTCTTCGCCTCTATGATGCTCTTAATGAAAAAGCTACAGAGTTTGATCACATAATAAAAATGGGGCGTACACAGATGCAGGATGCAGTACCAATTCGTCTGGGACAGGAATTTAAGGCATATTCGGTAGCAATCATGCGTGATATCCACAGAATGGATAAAGCAATGGATGAAATGCGGACTCTTAATATGGGAGGTACTGCTATTGGAACAGGAATTAATGCAGATGAGGGCTATCTGAGAAGAATTGTTCCAAATCTCACTGAAATATCGGGAATGGACTTTATACAGGCTTTTGATCTGATTGATTCCACTCAGAATCTGGATCCATTTGTAGCCGTTTCCGGTGCTGTGAAAGCATGTGCGGTAACTCTTTCCAAAATGTCAAATGATCTCCGTCTGATGTCCTCCGGTCCACGTACTGGTTTTGGGGAGATTAATCTTCCGGCAAAACAGAATGGTTCCTCTATTATGCCAGGTAAAGTTAATCCGGTTATTCCTGAAGTAGTGAATCAGGTTGCTTTTAATATTATTGGTAATGATGTTACCATTACCATGGCTGCAGAGGCTGGTCAGCTGGAATTAAATGCGTTTGAGCCGATTATTTTCTATTGCATGTTTCAGTCTATCGATACTCTTGGCTATGCAGTCCAGACATTGGTAGATAATTGTATTGTAGGAATTACGGCAAATGAAGAAAGATGCCGTTATCTGGTAGAAAACAGTGTAGGTATTATCACTGCAATCAGCCCCCATCTTGGATATCAGAAGGCTGCGGATATTGCAAAAAAGGCAATTAAGACAGGCGAATCTGTAAGAAGTCTGATTCTGAAAGAAAAGCTTATGGACGAGGATGAACTTAATCGCATTCTGGATCCGATCCATATGACGGAACCTGGTATTTCCGGAAAAGATTATCTTATAAAAAAATAAAGAAAAAAACAGGCGGGAAAATCTTCCCGCCTGTAAAATCGTCTGGACACATATCATATATAAATATGATTTTTATATTTTTGAATTATTCGATTGATTTCAACTGGATTAGAACAGACCTGTGATCTTACCTGTCTCGTCTACATCGATTCTCTCAGCAGCCGGAACTTTAGGAAGACCTGGCATTGTCATGATCTCGCCTGTAAGAGCTACGATGAATCCTGCACCAGCGGAAATCTTCAGGTTACGTACTGTAACTTCGAAGTCAGTAGGAGCACCCAGTTTAGTCTGGTCATCTGTTAAGCTGTACTGTGTCTTAGCTACACAGATCGGGCAGTTGCCAAAGCCAAGAGCTTCTAACTGTTTCGCCTGTTTCTGAGCGTTAGCTGTCAGAACTACTTTCTTACCGCCATATACTTTCTGAACAATCTGGTTCAGTTTGTCTTCGATAGAACCTTCCAGTTCATATGCATAGGAGAAGTCGTTTGGTTCTTCAACAAGACGGATAACTTCTTCTGCAAGTTTGATTCCGCCTTCGCCGCCTTTTGCCCATACTTCAGAAAGAGCAACGTTAACGCCCAGTTCTTTACATTTAGCTTCTACAAAGTCAAGCTCTGCTTTTGTATCTGTAGGGAATGCGTTGATAGCAACAACACATGGAAGTTTGTATACGTTTTTGATGTTGGAAACGTGTTTTAACAGGTTCGGGATACCTTTTTCAAGAGCTTCCAGGTTTTCATTGTTAAGGTCAGCTTTAGCAACGCCGCCGTTGTATTTCAGGGCACGTACTGTAGCTACGATTACAACTGCGCTTGGTTTTAAACCAGCCATACGGCATTTGATATCAAGGAATTTCTCAGCACCAAGGTCAGCACCGAAACCAGCTTCTGTGATTGCATAATCAGCAAGCTTCATAGCCATCTTTGTAGCTGTTACAGAGTTACATCCATGAGCGATGTTTGCGAATGGTCCGCCATGTACGATTGCAGGAACGTGTTCCAGAGTCTGTACAAGGTTTGGTTTCAGAGCATCTTTTAACAGGGCTGTCATAGCGCCTTCTGCGTGAAGGTCACCTGCTGTTACAGGTTTCTGCTCGGAAACTTTTCCGTATGTATATCCGATGATGATCTTGGATAATCTTTCTTTCAGGTCCTTGATGTCGCTTGCAAGACAGAGAACTGCCATGATTTCAGATGCAACTGTGATGTCGTATCCGTCTTCACGAGGCATACCGTTTGTCTTTCCGCCAAGACCATCTACTACGTTACGAAGCTGACGGTCGTTCATATCTACACATCTTCTCCATGTGATCTTACGTGGGTCGATGTTTAATGCATTGCCCTGGAAGATATGGTTATCGATCATAGCTGCCAGTAAGTTGTTAGCTGCGCCAATGGCATGGAAGTCACCTGTGAAGTGAAGGTTAATATCTTCCATAGGAACAACCTGTGCATATCCGCCGCCTGCTGCACCACCTTTTACACCGAATACCGGTCCTAAGGATGGCTCACGAAGAGCTACCATAACACTCTTGCCAAGTCTCTGCATACCATCTGCAAGACCTACAGTAGTAGTAGTTTTACCTTCTCCTGCTGGAGTTGGGTTGATAGCTGTAACGAGGATTAATTTTCCATCCTTCTTATCACTTTCTTTCAGAAGATTGTAGTCGATTTTTGCTTTGTATTTTCCGTACTGCTCCAGATATTTGTCGTCAATACCTGCTTTCTCTGCGATCTGAGTAATTGGAAGCATCTCGCATTCCTGTGCAATTTCAATGTCTGATTTGAATCCCATAATTGTTTTTCTCCTTTCGTTTCCGCATAACATGAAAAACTTCTGTTGCTGTTCACTCCGCGATCAGCAACAATTATTAATTGAAAGAAGTATTGGCCGGTCTGCCTGGTATTCCTGATTTCTGCCCTGAAAGTTATAAAAAAAGGCCAGTATCTGAATATTTCAAATACTGCCCAGACGGTCGGCTCCCACAAACCTCCGACTCCACGTGGTTTGCACTCCACTCTTTCCGTCAGTACTCGAAGGTTCTTTCAATTGATGAATACAATATATCATTTTGAGAAAAAAATGTCAAGAAAATTTTGTTGAAACGTCAAAAAATGTGAGTAAACTGGATAAAAGTTGTGCAAATTGATAAGAGAAGAGAATCGTAATCCCTGGTCATGAAAGAAAATACGTTTTCTCAAGGAAAGAAATTGTTAAAAAATAAACACAGTTTTCCCTGATAAATGAAGAAAATATAAAAAGCGGGTAAAGCTAGAGCGTGTCTGAAAAATCATTCCCGCAATCTGCACGCCCCCACTTTGCGGGATATTTCACCCGAATTCAGTTGCCGTAGCCCGCTACGGCGCCCTCATCCGGGCAAAATATCCCACAAATTGTGACGCACATCTTGCAGAAAGCCTTTTTCAGACACGCTCTAGTGCAAAATATGGAAAATGGAATTGACAACAGTTCAGAAGATATGTTATTCTCATCTTTAGTATGAAAAGACATTATCGTTTTCATGCAAATATTTGCTCACATTCAGAGACAGTTTCTGAATGTTAAGCCATACGGACAGGCGGGGCAGTTGCCGGGTGGGAGACACCACATTATTGATTGAGTTAGGAGCTCAAATTTTATAAGTTGATTACTTTATAATAATCAGTGCGTAAGCACACATCATCTTGTGAAACGGTCAATAAGAGCATAGCATATATTTGCCAGCGATTGAAGACGACAGCAGTCATGAATATTTCAGAATACGGGAACAGGCACAGGATACAGACGGATTTATACGGGAAATCCGGTCAGTATATAAAGAGACAGAGCCTGAGAAATTCTATAGATCATGAGAGAAGCAGATGGTGAATGAACTTATCTGCTTCTTTTTTTGTGCAGATATAGCAAATATAAAGGATATGGTTGGAGATAAACGCTTTGCGAGGATGTGTCTCACATGCGTTCGACTTGAATATATAGAGAAATAATTGAATCATTGTGCCGGTTTGAGGCAGTATACAATTGCTGAATGATAGAACTGTATTTGCCGGTACATGACGACAGGAAAAGAGGAACATGTCAAATGGATTATGAAAGACAACAGCATGCGCCCATATATGAAGCACTGGAACGTTTCCGAAAGAAGAGAGTCGTTCCCTTTGATGTGCCGGGACATAAAAGAGGAAGAGGAAATCCGGAGCTTGCACAGTTGCTGGGAGAGAAATGTGTGGGGCTGGATGTTAATTCTATGAAGCCGCTGGACAATCTCTGCCACCCGGTTTCGGTGATCAGAGAAGCGGAGGAGCTTGCAGCAGATGCTTTTGGCGCAGCGCATGCATTCCTTATGGTAGGAGGAACCACATCTGCAGTGCAGAGCATGATCCTGTCTGTCTGCAAGGCAGGGGATAAGATCATTCTGCCGCGAAATGTACATAAAAGTGCCATCAATGCCCTGGTACTGTGCGGTGCAATTCCGGTTTATGTAAACCCGGAGGTGAATGCGCAGCTGGGCATTTCCCTTGGCATGGAAGTCAGTCAGGTGGAGAAGGCTATGGATGAGAATCCGGATGCGGTGGCAGTTCTTGTAAATAACCCTACCTATTATGGAATCTGTTCGGATCTGCGGACTATCGTAAAGAAGGCTCATGCAAGAGGAATGAAGGTGCTGGCAGATGAGGCTCATGGAACCCATCTTTATTTCGGCAGAAACCTTCCTGTATCCGGAATGGCGGCAGGTGCTGACATGGCGGCAGTTTCCATGCACAAATCCGGCGGAAGTCTGACACAGAGTTCGCTGCTGCTTTTGAATAAGAGTATGAATGCAGAGAAAGTGCGCCAGATCATCAATCTGACTCAGACCACAAGCGCTTCTTATCTTCTGTTGTCCAGTCTGGATATCTCCAGAAGAAATCTGGCACTCAGGGGAGAGGAATCCTTTGAAAAGGTTGCAGGGATGGCGCAGTATGCCAGAGAGGAGATCAATGAGATCGGCGGTTATTATGCATATGGTATGGATCTGATCAATGGAACCAGTGTTTTTGATTTTGATGTTACAAAACTCTCCATTTATACACTGGGAAATGGGTTGGCAGGTATTGAAGTTTATGATCTTCTCAGAGATGAATATGATATTCAGATCGAGTTTGGAGATATCTGTAATATTCTGGCTTACATTTCCATCGGAGACAGGCTTCAGGATATTGAGAGACTGGTAGGGGCATTGGCTGATATTGAACGTCTGTATAAGAAGGACAGCACAGGTATGCTTTCCGGGGAATATATCGCACCTGCAGTGGTGGCGTCTCCACAGCAGGCATTTTATGCGGAGAAAGAATCTCTGCCCATGGAACAGGCGGCAGGCAGGATCAGCGGTGAATTTGTTATGTGTTATCCTCCGGGAATCCCGATTCTTGCTCCTGGAGAAATGGTGACACAGGAAATTGTAGAATACATTCTTTATGCAAGAGACAAAGGCTGTTCCATGCAGGGAATGGAGGATCCGAAGGTAGAAAATCTTCAGGTCCTGAAAGGGGGTATCTGATCATGGAATTATGGTATTCCGAGTTCCATACAGGAAATGTAAAGCTTTCTGTCCGGATTAACCGACAGTTATTTTCAGGGGAAAGTGAATTTCAGAGAATCGATGTGTTTGAGTCTGAAGAATTTGGAAGATTTGTGGCTCTGGACGGTGAGATCGTATTTTCTGACAAGGATGAATTTATTTATGATGAAATGGTCACGCATGTGCCAATGACAGTACATCCCAATGTAAAAAATGTTCTGATCATCGGCGGCGGTGACGGTGGAGTTGCCAGAGAACTGATCCATTATCCACAGATTGAGAGCATTGATGTGGTGGAATCCGATAAAATGTTTGTGGATGTATGTGCGGAGATGTTTCCGGATATTGCCCAGGGACTGAAGGATGAGAGAGTCAATATTTATTATGAAGACGGCCTTCGGTTCCTGCGGAATAAAAAGGCCAGATATGACCTGATCATCAATGATTCCACAGATCCGCTGGGACATACAGAGGGACTTTTTACAAAGGAATTCTACGGAAGCTGTTATAAGGCTCTCAGAGATGACGGAATCATGGTTTATCAGCATGGAAGTCCTTTTTATGATGAGGATGAGGTGGAATGCAGAAAGATGCACAGAAAGGTTTTCCGGTCATTTCCGGTGAGCAGGGTTTATCAGGCACATATCCCTACCTGTCCCTCGGGATACTGGCTTTTTGGATTTGCATCAAAGAAATATCATCCACTGGAAGATTTCAGGCCGGAGAGGTTTGATAATCTTAATATAGAAACATGGTATTATACAACAAACCTTCACAGAGGAGCATTTATGCTTCCAAAATATGTAGAAGATTTACTGGAAGAGGAGGAAAACAGTTTATGAGTAGATTATTGGTAATCGGATGTGGTGGGGTAGCTTCAGTGGCAATTCGCAAATGCTGTCAGAACAGCGATGTTTTTACAGAGATTATGATCGCAAGCAGGACAAAGGAAAAATGCGATGCACTCAAAAAGAAGATTGAAAGTACAACGAAGACAAAAATTGAGACAGCAAAGGTAGATGCGGATAATGCAGCAGAGGTCGCAGAATTGATCAGAGCCTATAAGCCGGATGCTGTCCTGAATGTGGCACTTCCATATCAGGATCTTACCATCATGGATGCATGTCTGGAAGCCGGTGCGGATTATATTGATACTGCCAATTATGAAGCAGAGGATACAGAAGATCCCACATGGCGTGCAATCTACGAAAAGAGATGTAAAGAAAAAGGCTTTACTGCATATTTCGATTATTCCTGGCAGTGGGCTTATAATGAGAAATTTAAGGAAGCAGGACTGACTGCTCTTCTGGGAACCGGTTTTGATCCGGGTGTTACCAGTGTATTCAGTGCCTATGCCTTGAAGCATTATTTTGATGAAATCCATACCATTGATATTCTGGACTGTAACGGCGGTGATCATGGATATCCTTTTGCCACAAACTTTAACCCGGAGATCAATCTTCGAGAGGTTTCCGCAAATGGTTCCTACTGGGAAGACGGACATTGGGTAGAAACAGAGCCTATGGAATTTAAATCTGTCTATGATTTCCCTGAGGTAGGAAAGAAGGATATGTATCTTCTTCATCATGAAGAGATTGAATCACTGGCAAAAAATATTCCGGGAGTACAGAGGATCCGTTTCTTTATGACATTCGGACAGAGCTATCTGACACATATGAAATGTCTGGAAAATGTAGGAATGCTTTCCACCGCACCTGTGGAATTTAATGGACAGGAGATCGTGCCGATCCAGTTTTTGAAAGCTCTTCTGCCGGATCCTGCATCTTTGGGTCCGAGAACAGTGGGTAAAACAAATATCGGCTGTATTTTCACAGGTGTTAAGGACGGAAAAGAGAAAAGTATTTATATTTATAATGTATGTGATCATCAGGAATGCTATAAAGAGGTGGAATCCCAGGCAATCTCCTATACAACAGGTGTTCCGGCTATGATCGGTTCCATGATGGTAGTGACCGGACAGTGGAAGAAGCCGGGTGTATTTAATGTGGAAGAATTTGATCCGGATCCATATATGGAAGCACTGAACAAATGGGGACTTCCATGGAAAGTCTGCGAAGATCCTGAACTGGTAAAGGTCTGGAAAGCCAATGAAGATTAATCAACTGCAAACTCCCTGCTATGTGATCGATGAGAAGAAGATGCGGGAGAATCTGGAGATTTTGAAAAAAGTCCAGGAGGATACCGGGTGTAAGATCCTTCTGGCGCAGAAAGCGTTTTCCGGTTTTGCTCTGTATCCCATGATCGGAAAATATCTGGCAGGTACCACTGCCAGCGGTCTGTTTGAGGCAAGGCTTGGATATGAAGAGATGGGGAAAGAGAATCATGTTTTTTCCCCTGCTTACCGTACAGAAGATATAGAGGAACTGGATCGGATCTGTGACCATATTATCTTTAATTCCACAGCACAGCTGAAGAAATTTAAAGAAGTGTGTACCGGAGCCAGTCTGGGACTCCGTATTAATCCGGAATGCTCCACTCAGGGGGATCATGCGATCTATGATCCCTGTGCGCCGGGTTCAAGGCTGGGGGTTACCAGAGAGAACTTTGACGGGGAATGTCTGAAATGGATCGACGGACTGCATTTTCATACGCTCTGCGAACAGAATGCGGATGACCTGGAGAAAACATTGCAGGCGGTAGAGGAGAAGTTTGGAGAATTTCTGTCTGAGGTTTCCTGGCTGAATATGGGTGGCGGACATCATATTACCAGAGAGGATTATAATGTAAAGCTCCTGGAAAAATGTATTCAGCATATGAAGGAAACCTATGATCTGGATATTTATCTGGAGCCCGGGGAGGCTGTTGCCCTGAATGCCGGATATCTGGTGACAGAGGTTATGGACATTGTGGAAAATGAGATCAGAACGCTGATTTTGGATGCTTCTGCAGCCTGCCATATGCCGGATGTGCTGGAGATGCCCTATCGTCCGCCTCTTAAGGACAGCGGGGAAGCAGGGGAGAAGGCATATACCTACCGCTTATCTTCCTGCACCTGCCTGGCAGGAGATGTGATCGGAGATTATTCCTTTGACAGAGAGATCCAGATCGGGGACAAGCTGTATTTTATGGATATGGCGATTTATTCTATGGTGAAGAATAATACATTTAACGGTATGCCGCTGCCGGATATTGCGGTTATGCATGAGGACGGAGAGTGTGAGGTTATCAGACATTTCGGATACGAAGACTTTAAGAGCCGGCTTTCCTGATATCTGCCGGGCTATCAAAGAAAAGGAGACAGACATGGAAGTTACAGAGAAGAACAGAACAAAATATCGTATGCCCGGAGAATTTGAGCCTCATGAGGGATGTGTGATGATCTGGCCGGAACGTCCCGGTTCCTGGAATTATGGGGCAAGGGAAGCACAGAAAGCATTTGTGAAAGTTGCAGAGGCTATTGGAGTGAGCGAAAAGGTGTATATGCTGGTTTCCAAAGCTCAGATGGAGAATGCAAAGAATCAGCTTGGGAATGTTTCCGGTGTGACTTTGCTGGAATGCGAGACAGATGACGCCTGGGCCAGAGATGTGGGAGCAACCATGGTTCTGGATGAGAAAGGGGCGGTCTGTGGAGTTGACTGGCAGTTTAATGCCTGGGGAGGTACCTTTGACGGGCTTTACCGGAACTGGGAAAAGGATGACAGGGTGGCTGCCTTTATCTGCAGGACTCTCGGTTGTCCATGTCTGGATGCCAGACCTTTTGTGCTGGAGGGCGGTTCCATCCATTCTGACGGAGAGGGGACTCTGATTGTTACAGAGGCCTGTCTTCTGAGTCAGGGACGCAATCCTCAGATGAGCAGGGAACAGATAGAGGAACAGTTGAAGTACTGGCTCGGTGTCCACAAGATTATCTGGCTTCCATGTGGAATCTATCAGGATGAAACCAATGAGCATGTGGATAACGTGTGCGCTTTTGTAAGGCCCGGAGAGGTTGTGCTTGCATGGACAGAGGATGAGACAGATCCGCAGTATGCCATGTCTTTGGCTGATCTGAAGGTGCTGGAACAGGAAACAGATGCAAAGGGCAGAAAATTTAAGATTCATAAGCTTCCGATTCCTCAGAAACCGGTCTGCCTTACCCAGGAAGATGTGGATGGCTTTGTGTTTGAAGAGGGAGAAGACGAACGGGAAGCAGGAGAACGGATGGCTGCCAGTTACGTGAATTTCTATATTTCCAATGGAGGGATCATCCTTCCACAATTTGGGGATGAAAATGACAAAAGGGCAGTGGAGATTCTGCAGAAGTGTTTTCCTGAAAGAAGGATTTATCCCATTGATGCCAGAGCCATCATTGTTGGCGGTGGAAATATTCACTGTATCACCCAGCAGATTCCCGGAAAAAATATCTGACCTTGATGCAGAAAACTTTGAGAGTCATGTGTTTGAGGGTTATTACCTGAAAGTTATGAAAAAACTTACTTATGTAAACAGGAGCAGGAGGAACAGACAGGATGAGAAATGTAACAGTGGCAGCAGTTCAGATGAAATGCAGTAAAAGTGTGGAGAAAAATATTGCCCATGCAGAGGAACTGGTGCGTCAGGCAGCAGCAAAGGGAGCTGAGATTGTTCTTCTGCCGGAGCTTTTTGAACGGCCCTATTTCTGCCAGGAGCGCAGATATGAGTATTATGAATATGCGCAGACTGCAGAGGAAAACCCTGCAGTGCGTCATTTCAGCAGGGTAGCGGCAGAGTTGGGGATTGTGATTCCGGTCAGCTTTTATGAAAAAGAGGTCAATAATACTTATAACAGCGTTGCGGTTCTGGATGCAGATGGAAAGAATCTCGGCATTTATCGGAAAACACATATTCCGGATGACCATTATTATCAGGAAAAATTCTATTTCACACCGGGAGATACCGGCTTTAAGGTTTTTGATACCAGATTTGGAACCATTGGAGTTGGAATCTGCTGGGATCAGTGGTTCCCGGAAACGGCAAGATGTATGGCACTGCAGGGAGCAGAGCTTCTCTTTTATCCCACTGCCATCGGAAGTGAACCCATCCTGGAATGCGACAGCATGGAACACTGGAGAAGATGTATGCAGGGACACGCTGCCTCCAACCTGATCCCTGTGATCGCTGCCAACAGAATCGGTGAGGAAACAGTAGAGCCATGTCCGGAAAACGGAATGCAGAAATCTGCTCTTAATTTTTACGGCTCTTCTTTTATCACAGACAACACAGGTGCTCTCTGTGCAGAACTGCCCGGAGGGGAAGAGGGGGTGCTTGTAAGCACTTTTGACCTGGATGCATTAAAGGCAGACAGACTGAACTGGGGACTTTTCAGAGACCGCAGACCGGAGATGTATGCAAAAATTGTCGGAAAATGACGAAAGCAGGAGAATCCGAGTGGATTTGCAGTGTTATTTCCAAAACGATATATGTGTTTATAAGAATTTCATAAAAAGTTTATGATTATATTAGTTGCTACCTGCGGTATATATGGTAAAATAAGAGTACGAACGTTACTGATAACGGAGAGAGCAGTAGAGTTTTGATATGTATTTCTGGCAAAATGGAGTGTAGAAGATGAACAGAAAAGAATTTTTGGAAATCCTGAGAAGCCAGCTTGCCGGGCAGATGCAGGAGGGCAAAGCAGCAGCACATATCAGGTATTATGAAGATTATATACAGTCTCAGGTACGTGGCGGACGTTCAGAGCAGGAAGTACTGCAGGAACTGGGAGACCCGCATCTGATAGCAAAAACTCTGATCGATACAGATGATGGAAGTACACAGGAAGATTACGGAGAGTATTCTTCTTACGGAAGTAGTTATGGCAATGAGACAGAGCTTCCTCATCAGCAGGAGAAAAGATGGAAAAAAGTAATCGATCTTTCTACCTGGCATGGCAAGGCTGTTGTTATTGCAGCGGCGGCTGTTATAATTGTTTTACTGATACTGATAATCGGAGTTGCGATTCCGTTTTTTATTATTCTTGCAATTATTCTTTATTTTCTTTCATGGCTGAAGAAAAGAAATGATCAATGAAAATCTGTGCAGGGTTTCAGAAAAGAAACCCTGCGCAGAATCTTAAAATCTTAAGTGTAAACGTTCTTGTTTCACGATATTAATTCCCCTTGAATATTTATAATCATACAATCTCAACTTATTTCTATTCTTTAATCCTGCCAGGTGCAGGGAAAAATCCCACATTCATTTTTATATTTTTTGTTCGGAAAGGAGACGGAAAATGAAACACAATTTCAAACTGAAAGAACGCCTTGGAGCTTTGCTGCTTGCAATGCTTTTTATTCTGCAGGCAATTCTGGGGCTTGTGCCTGTCTGCGTAACTCAGGCGGCACCGTTAACTGTAGAAACATGGGACAGTGACAAGGTGGTAGATTATGGTTATCGCTTTAACATGAAGTTTCAGCCCGGAATTACCACATATGAATCTTTTGGGTGTGATAATCTGGACAGGGAAGCTTTTTCAGACAATGGAAAAAGCGAACGTGACACAGAGTGCGTTCGTGTAGGAGCGGACTATAAAGCCGGAAGCGCAGGGATGCGTTATAACAATGTAGGAAAAGATGGAAATGGAAATATTGTTGATGTCAGACTCATTCTTGTGGGAGTAGAGAATGCAGAACCCCGTTATGATCTGCGCACTGCAGAATCGATTGTTCAGAATAAAGGCGGAGCTACGTTTGCATGGAAAGATAATGAAGCTTATCCAATGGTTGGCTTTTCCAAAAACAGTATCGGTGTATTTATTTATTCTGTAGGATACGCAAAGGTTAAGTTTCAGTTTCTGAAGCATGGAACAGAAGAAACACTGCCGATCAGTGGCCATGGAACCATACGTGATATTGATGCGGGACAGGGAGTCCGTATTCCGTCAGACAGCAGTCTGGATAATGCATATGTTCTGAAAAACAATGATTATCTGACGGTAGATGGAAATTCTGTAAGCTCACCCCTTGGTTCCGTTGAGCCGGATGATCCGAGAGGATGGCTGAATCTTTTTTATAATACAGATAATTTTACGGTAGAATTCTGTCATCAGTTCAGACTGGATAAATGGGATAAAAGTCGTGAAGATGCCATTGCAAAAGCCGGTTCTCAGGAAAGATGGGCAGAGATTACAAGAAATAAATATCTGGATCCATCAGGCAACAGTTATTGTCCGAACTTTAAAGGACAGAAATACTGTAAAGCATATGCATATTTTGATTTTACATCCTATTGTTTCGGCGATGTTGAGATGAAAAAAGCGCCTGAGAAACGTGTGGGAGAGGCAAACTGTACATGGGAACAGGCAGCTGCTGCATCAAAAGAAAAACCTTTTGGCATTCGTCAGGGACAGGAATTTCAGTATATGATCCGGGCAGAGGTGACACCCAATAGACTGAAATCCTTTGTGGTACAGGATATACTTGAGGATTGTCTTACTATAGAGGATGCATCAAAAGTCAGTATTGTGAATGATGCAGGGCAGACAGTGACAGACTGGTTTGATGTTGCTGTTGAAGGACAGAAAGTGACCTGCAGGGCCAAAGCAGAGAGCCTTCAGGATGAAGCATTTACAGATAATCAGACTTACACATTTACTTTAAAAGTACGCCAGAGACCGGAATCAGAAATTAATATTTCAAAATACCTTGCAGAGGATGGATACAGTATTCTTGTACCAAACCATGCATCCATGAGTTATGAACGTACAAACGGAAGCGGAGATACAATGGATACGGAAACAGTGTGGGTAAAGGGTGTGATTCCACCGGAACTGGAAGTAAAGAAAAATACTTCTCAGTATGAATGGAAAACGGGAGATATCATAGATTATGAGATTCTGGTTTCTCAGACAAAACAGGATGTAAAAGCAGTAAATGTTGTTATTACAGACGAGCTTCCATCATGTCTGCAGCTTCTGGAAGGGCAGTATGCTGTAGAGACAAGTCAGGGAGGTGAGAACTGTACGCTTACCGGACAGGGAGAAAATGGATGGAAAGCAGAGTGTCCGTCCCTGAAGTATGGGGAGACGATCACAATCCGTTTTAAATGTCAGGCATCTGCGGAGTCCAATGGACAGGAATGGGAAAATATTGTGACTGCAACAGCGGATAATCTGATCAATCCTGAGACAGGAGAACAGGAATCCAGAAAGGATATGGCAGAAGTATGGCCGAACAGTCCACAGCTTGAAATTGATAAAACAGCAGACAAATATGAATGGCAGGCAGGAGAGCAGGTAGCTTACCGGATCGTAGTGAATAATGTAACGGCAGGAACAATCGCAAAAGATGTAACTATTACTGATATTGGTCTGCCGCAGGGACTGGTTCTGGCAGGTGGTGCACAGAGCATGGAAGTACTGGGAGTTCAGCGACAGGTAAACTATCCCGTACCGGATAAGAAAACAGGACAGGCATATGAAGCGAGACCTGTGGATTCTCAGTTGAATGCAGATGAGAACGGATTTTCTTTTTATTGTTCTTATGTACCATACAGTCAGCCTGTAACGATTATTTTCCATTGTATCGCACAGGAAGAGGCAAATGGACACGAAAGCGTAAATGCAGCAACTGTAAAAGCTGCTAATACAGATGAGAGATCTGATGATGCAGAAGTATATGTAAATTCAGGAGAATTCTGGATTGAGAAATCTGCAGATCATTATGAATGGCAGGTCGGAGAACAGGTACAGTACAATGTGGTGGTGGAGAATAAAAAAGCAGGTACAGTGGCCCGGAACGTAACTGTCTGGGATACCGGTATGCCGGCAGGACTTGCGCTTTCATCGGCAGAGGATGTATCGGTAAGCGGAATCCCACAGAATATTACGCAGCTGACAGCAGGGACCAAAGATGTTTTGAACCAGCTCAATCCGGAATTTTATAATGAGACATCAGAGAAACCGGTGAATTATGAATTTCTTCAGGAGGGAAGCGGATGGAGACTGAACATTTCAGATCTTCCGGCAAATACTCCGGTTATGATTTCTTTCCTTTGCACAGTTACGGAAGCGGCAAATGGAATGGAAAGCATTAATGTTGCCAATGTGCAGGCGCAGAATGCCCCTGTTTCACAGGATGACGCAGAAGTGTATGTAAATACAGCAGTTCTTTCTATTGAGAAAAGTTTTCAGAATCCATATCTGGCAGCCGGGGACGGACGTGCGGAAAATGAATTTCGGGTAGGAGAACAGGTGAATTATCAGGTTACGGTTAATAATCTTCAGAAGGGATCTATTGCAAGAAATCTTGTGATCAGTGATCTTTCCCTTCCTGAAGGGCTGGCTCTGGACGGAGCTGAAGATGCTGTTACTGTAAGCGGTGTTCCGGCTGTTATTCAGAATCCGGTGGCAGGAACTGATGATGCAGGAAATCAGCTGAATCCGGAAAATTATAAAGAAACAGTGGAAAAACCGGTCAGCTGTCAGGTTACACGTCAGGGAACCGGATGGATCGTGACGATTTCAGATCTTCCGTATCAGACACCTGTGACTGTTAATTTCCGCTGTACTGCGCAGGAAAGCGTAAATGGGATGGAGATTGTAAATACAGCACAGGCGTATGCAGATAATGCACAGAAAGTAAAGGACTCCTCAAAAATCTGGGTGAACTCGCCTGTTCTTAAAGTAGAGAAGACGACGGACAAACCATTTTACAAATATGGTGATATTATTACATACCGCATTGTCCTGACACAGGAGCAGACCGGATGTGTGGCGCGTAATGTTACTTTGCAGGATGTGATCGATACTCAGGGAGTACGTCTTCTGAAGGATTCGGTGATTCTGATGGATGAGAAAGGAAATGTGGCAGATGCTGATGTACAGATCAATGATGATAATACTTTCCTGATGTCAACAGGCAGGACACTGGTCAGGGATAGTAGATATAGTATCTGCGATAATGATAAAGGCGGTCTTTTTGAGCAGGTAATGTATAATCCTCTGGACTGTCAGGAACAGAAAAGTATGATCGTGGAATATCAGGCAGCAGTGATTGATGCAGCCCTGGCAGGACAGAAAGTGCACAATACTGCAGTTGCAGACAGCAGTGAAAAGATACCTGCAACCGGGGAAGCAGAGACAGAGGTACACAGTCCGATTCTGGAAATTGTGAAGGAATCAGATAAGAAAGAGTATGCGTCCGGTGAAAAAGGATATTATAAACTGACAGTAAGACAACTGCGTGAGGATGTCACAGATCAGAATATTGTTATCGAAGATAAACTGGAAACCCAAGGGGCTTCCATTGTAAAAGACAGCATTTTTGTGAAGAAAAACGGTATAGAACTGAAAGATGCCAAAATAGAGGCAGATGATACAGGATTTGTAATTCAGACAGGAGCATCGTTGTCAGATATGGATAAAATTGAAGTCTGCTATGAAATGGTATTTAAAACAGAAAGCACAGAGCCTGAAAAAATTGTAAACACAGCGAAAGCAAGAGGTGATATTTCACCGGAAATTACTGCACAGCAGGAGGCATATGTGAAAGCAAAAGCAGAACCGACTGCCACACCAACACCGTCTGTAACACCGAAACCAACAGAAACACCAAAGCCGACAGAGACACCAAAACCTACAGAAGTACCGAAACCGACAGAGCAGCCAAAAGCCACACCAACACCATCTGTACCGGGAACCTGCCCGAAAATGACTCCTGTACCGACGAAAGCACCGTTGGCATCTTACAATGGTGGAAATAATGGAGGAACGACTTCCGGAAGCGGAGGCAGCAGTTACGCAAATTCGGGTGGATATTCCGGTGGATACGGAAGCTATCAGGGTGGTTCCATGGCAGGAAGTTCTAAAACAGGAGATGTCAGACCGTTTAAAATGATGGCTGTTCTTGGACTTATCGGAATGGGACTGCTGACAGGAGGTGTGGTGATCTACAGAAGAACTGTTTCCGGGAAAAGAAATATAAAGGGTATGCCGCGGAAATGAAAAAACTCAGAACATTTGCAGTAAGTATGATCATAGCAGCAATCGGGCTTCTTATATATTGTGCCGGCTTCTATATAAAAAGTTATGAACAGAATCTTGCAGCAAGGCAGGAATATGCAGAGCTTTCCCAAATGGCAGGGGTGAAGAACAGAGAAGGTGCCGGATTATTGGCAGATGGCAAAAAAACTGATGAAGACAGCAGTACAAAAAACAGTGAAAAAAAACGCAGGAAAAAACAGAGAAGATCTTCTGAATCAAAAAACAAAAACTGTACAGATGAAATCAGGGAATCCTTCGGGATTTCCTGGGAAAATTTAAGAAAGATCAACTCTCAGACAGTTGCCTGGATTACTGTCCCGGGAGCCGATATTTCTTATCCTGTAGTTCAGGCGGCGGATGATGAATATTACCTGAAACATAATTTCAGAGGAGAGGAAGATCTGTTTGGATGTATTTTTCTGGAACATGACATAAAAAAGAATTTTACAGATTCCCACAGTATTCTTTACGGGCATAATATAGAAGGTAATATGATGTTTGCAAATCTGAACCGTTATGAACAGCCTGAATTTCTGAAAAAATGTCCTGAAATTGAGATCACAACACCAAAAAGAAAGTTTCTGTACAAAATTTTTTCTGTGGAACAGGCATCTTCCCAAAGCCCGGCATTTGAATATGGATACAAGTTATCCAGTCCTGCATACAGGAGACAATTATCTATATTGAAAAATAATTCCATGTATGACACAGGAGTAGAGCCTGATGAAAGGGAGAGAATGGTGACTCTGATCACCTGTAATTCACGTCTGGATAAAGAAATACGTATGGCGGTACATGGGATTTGCCATGAATGTTATGGTATAGAAAAAGCTGGGCCGAAGTGATGTTGAAATCAATCGGATATTGGTAACTTTCGTAAAGGATGAACTGTTACTGTTCACATATCACTATCCCTCGAGGTGTTTTGGAAAAAACTAATGAAAAATCTCTCGATATTTTGTATAATTTATGCATAAAAAACAACTTGTTCGTACGTGCGTACAAGTTGTATCCTAAATACAGGAGGGAAGAAGACATGACAGATAATGGAAAGCCGAAATATTTCTCACTGATGGAACAGCTCAGAAGTGATATTATGTCAGGAGCTATCCGACCGGGAGAGAAGCTTCCTTCAGAAAACGAGCTTTCACAGAAATATTCCCTGAGTAGACATACAGTTCGTAAAGCACTGGGAATCCTGGAGCAGGACGGATATGTAGAGGCATTTCACGGAAGAGGTACTTATTGCTCTGAGAATATGCGCCATATAAAGAATTCAAAGAATATTGCGGTAGTGACCACATATATTTCTGATTATATTTTTCCGAGACTGATACAGGGAATGGATAATGTCCTTTCAGAAAGCGGTTACAGTATTATCCTGAAAAACACAGCAAACAGCAGACAGAAAGAGGCCAGATGTCTGGAGGAACTTCTGAAGAAAGATATTGATGGACTGATCATTGAACCAAGCAAAAGTGAGATGATCTGTAAACACAGAAATCTTTATCAGAATCTGGATAAATTTGAAATTCCGTATGTGTTTATTCAGGGAATCTATTCAGAAATGAGGGATAAACCTCATATTCTTATGGATGATGCACAGGGAGGCTATCTTGTAACAAAATATCTGCTGGAACTGGGACATAAAAAGATCAAGGGTTTCTTTAAGGCAGACGATATGCAGGGACTGGAGCGCCACAAGGGATATGTGAAGGCCTTACAGGAGTCAGGGATTGCCTATGATCCTGATGATGTTGTCTGGTTTCATACAGAGGACAGGAAAGTAAAACCTGCACTGATGGCAAAAGAAATGGTACAGAGCGGACAGCTTCCGGATGGAATCGTCTGTTACAATGATCAGATTGCTGTTCAGGTTATGGAAGAACTGGAGAAAATGGGAGTCAGGATACCGGATGATATTTCCATTACCGGTTATGACAATTCACTGTATGCTCAGCGAGGAAGCGGAATCACAACGATAGCTCATCCGCAGGAAAAGCTGGGAGAAATGGCAGCAGAGCTTATACTTGAGAAGATCAACGGAGTTCCTGAAGAAGAAAGTAAGGTTGAAAGACTGATTTATCCGGAACTGATCATACGGGGATCATGCAGAAAAATATTGTAAACAAATGAAATAAATAAAAAATAAAAATAAATCCGGGAGGAATTTTATCATGAAAACAGGAAGAAACTATAAGTTCTGGTTTTGTACAGGTTCACAGGATCTTTACGGAGATGAGTGCTTAAGAAAAGTTGCTGAGCATTCCAGAATCATTGTTGAGGAATTAAACAAGAGTGGTGTTCTTCCATTTGAATTAGTATGGAAACCAACACTGATCACAAACGAACTGATCCGTAAAACATTTAATGAGGCAAATGCAGATGAGGACTGTGCAGGTGTTATCACATGGATGCATACTTTCTCACCGGCAAAATCATGGATTCTTGGTCTGAAAGAATACAGAAAACCGCTTTGCCATCTTCATACACAGTTTAATGAGGAGATTCCTTATGATACCATTGATATGGATTTTATGAATGAAAACCAGTCTGCTCATGGCGGTCGTGAATATGGTCATATTGTTACAAGAATGGGAATCGAAAGAAAAGTTATTGTCGGACACTGGGCAGATAAAGATGTTCAGGAAAGACTTGCTTCCTGGATGCGTACAGCAGTTGGTATCATGGAGAGCAGCCATATCCGCGTATGTCGTGTAGCAGATAACATGAGAAACGTAGCTGTTACAGAAGGTGATAAAGTAGAAGCACAGATCAAATTCGGATGGGAAGTTGATGCTTATCCTGTAAATGAGATTGCTGATTATGTAAAAGATGTAGCTAAAGGTGATGTAGATGCGCTGGTAGATGAATACTACAGCAAATATGATATTCTTCTTGAGGGAAGAGATCCGGAAGAATTTAAACGTCATGTAGCAGTTCAGGCTCAGATTGAGATCGGATTTGAGAAATTCCTGGAAGAGAAAAATTATCAGGCAATCGTTACACACTTTGGAGATCTGGGTGCTCTTAAACAGCTTCCCGGACTTGCAATCCAGAGACTTATGGAAAAAGGCTATGGATTCGGTGCAGAAGGCGACTGGAAGACAGCTGCAATGGTTCGTCTGATGAAGATCATGACAGCTGGTGTAAAAGATGCAAAAGGAACTTCCATGATGGAAGACTATACATATAACTTTGTACCTGGAAAAGAAGGAATCCTTCAGTCTCATATGCTTGAGGTATGCCCGTCTGTCGCAGATGGTAAGATCGGCATTAAAGTATGCCCGCTTTCCATGGGTGACAGAGAAGATCCTGCAAGACTTGTATTCACAAGCAAGACAGGCCCGGGTATTGCAACATCCCTGATCGATCTTGGAGACCGTTTCCGTCTGATCATCAACGATGTGGAATGCAAGAAGGTTGAGAAACCGATGCCGAAGCTTCCTGTAGGAAGTGCATTCTGGACACCACAGCCAAATCTTAAGACAGGTGCAGAAGCATGGATCCTTGCAGGCGGAGCCCACCATACAGCATTTTCCTATGACCTGACAGCAGAGCAGATGGGTGACTGGGCAGCAGCTATGGGTATTGAAGCTGTTTACATTGATAAAGATACAAATATTCGTGATTTCAAGAATGAACTGAGATGGAATGAACTTGCATTCAGAAAATAATAATTTTTGTAATTAATACAGAGGCTGTCATATCAGGCTGAAATTAACTGCCTGGAATGGCCGCCCTGAGAAGTTTAAAGTAATAAAAAGTATGTTAAAACCGTAAAATTTCCATGGTAAAACAATAAAAGAAATGCAATAATATTGGTGTACAAACAATATATGATTATAGATTGTCGAATGATCTGTAATCATAAATAACAGAGAAACAGGGAGGTACATAAAAATGGGAGCAGCAGAAGCAAAAGCAGCGATTCTCGCTAACAAAACAGCGCTTGGTATTGAATTTGGTTCTACCAGGATCAAAGCAGTACTTGTAGATGATAAAAATCAGCCAATCGCATCTGGCGGTCATGAATGGGAAAATCGTTATGAAAACGGTGTCTGGACATATAGCCTTGATGATATCTGGACAGGCATTCAGGACTGTTATCAGGATATGGCAAGGGATGTGAAGGCAAAATATGACATAGAACTGGAATCTGTAGGTGCATTTGGCGTCAGCGCCATGATGCATGGATATATGCCATTTAACAAAGAGGGAGAACTTCTTGTACCATTCCGTACATGGAGAAATAATATTACAGGGGAAGCCAGTGAAAAGCTGATGGAGCTGTTTAATTACAATATTCCTCAGAGATGGAGTATCGCACATCTGTACCAGGCAATTCTTAATGGCGAGGAACATGTAAAAGATATCGATTATATTACAACTCTGGAGGCTTATGTCCACTGGAAACTGACAGGAAAGAGAGTTCTCGGTATCGGTGACGCAGCAGGTATGTTCCCGATTGATACCACAAAGGCAGATTACAACCAGGAGATGGTTGATAAATTCGATGAACTGGTTGCTCCTTATGGATTCTCATGGAAACTTCGCGATATTATGCCGAAAGCCCTTGTTGCAGGTGAAGATGCCGGTGTTCTTACAGAAGAAGGTGCGAAACTTCTCGACGTAACAGGAAAACTGAAAGCCGGAATCCCGATGTGCCCTCCGGAAGGTGATGCAGGAACAGGCATGGTTGCCACAAACAGTGTAGCAGTACGTACGGGTAATGTTTCCGCAGGAACTTCTGTATTTGCCATGATCGTTCTGGAAAAAGAGCTTTCCAGACCTTATAAAGAAATTGATATGGTTACCACTCCGTCCGGACATCTGGTAGCTATGGCTCATTCCAACAACTGTACTTCTGACCTGAATGCATGGGTAAATATATTTAAAGAGTTTGCAGAAGCTATGGGTATGGAAGTGGATATGAACAAACTGTTCGGAACCCTTTATAATAAAGCACTTGAAGGAGATCCGGACTGTGGCGGACTTCTGTCTTACTGCTATTTCTCAGGCGAGCATATGACAGGCTTTGAAGAAGGACGCCCGTTATTTGTACGTTCTCCTGAGAGCAAATTCAATCTTGCAAACTTTATGAGAACCAATCTGTATACATGCCTTGGAGCCATGAGGGTAGGTCTGAACCTTCTGTTTGAGAAAGAAAATGTAAAAGTAGACCGTCTTCTTGGTCATGGAGGATTATTCAAGACAAAAGGCGTAGGACAGCAGATTCTGGCAGATGCTGTCAATGCACCGGTATCTGTAATGGCTACTGCAGGTGAGGGCGGAGCGTGGGGAATCGCACTTCTTGCTTCTTATCTGGTAAATAAAGAAGAAGGTGAGACTCTGGAAAGCTTCCTTGATAATAAAGTGTTTGCAGATCAGGAAAGCAGCACACTGGATCCAAAACCGGAAGGTGTGGCTGGATTCAATGCATTTATGGACAGCTATATGAAAGGTCTTTCTATTGAAAGAGCAGCAGTAGAGTCTGAAATCTGGTAAATGTTGAGAAACAAACTGTTTGCCGGCGCATATGAAAATGAATAGGAAAAGAAGAATATAAAAAACAGAGCAGCATCGCAGATCATGAGACCGGCGATGCTGTTTTTTGCAGTTTTTCTGAAATTGTTATCAAGTGATTCGCAGCCGAATAAATACAAAGAGAAAGCCCCGGCAGGGGAGCTGCCGGGACTTTCAAGGGGAGTATAAATAATTAAATAAGGGGTTTATGTAAAAAAAATTTTTGAAGGGTAAATTCTTTTTACAGCTATGATTATAATATAGCTTGGTGAAAAAAGCAACATATTTTGATGAATATTCCCCCCGGTTTTTGGGATAATAGTCAATGTGAAGCACTTTCAGCGATGAAGTGTGGAAGAAAAAAACCGGATTTTGCAGAGTATCAGGAGATCCGGGCAGATAAATCTCATCAGGAGGAAAATAATAATGGCAAAAAACTATGAATCTGAGAGTAAAAACAGCAGAAATTACACAGGAACTTCAGATAAGAACAGCTATGGTAATGAAATGAACCATGCTGGTAATGCAAAAAACAGTGTGAAAAGCAAAAACGAGACAGATTGTAGAAGTAAAGCAAAAAATAAAACTTCCCAGTCTTACAGCTCAGAAGAAGACAGATATTGATTGGATCAGGAGGGGGAAATGCCCCTCCTGATCTGCTGTGAGCCAATTTATGTGTCGGCTGTTTTTTGTCAGGCAGTGGCACATCTGTCCCTGATATCATATGATATAACAAAAAGGAGTCTGCCATGTTTCCGGTGGAAACGATTTCTGCAAAAATGCTGGATTATTATGTGGGCCGAAGGGACACGTTGATCATAGATCTGAGAGAAAAAGAGTCCTATATGCACAGTCATGTAAAAGGAGCCGTAAACATGCCATATGGAGAAATAGACGGATATACAGCCTTTCCAAAAGGAAAAATACTGGTTCTGTACTGCGACAGGGGCGGGGCAAGCCTTCTGCTTGCAAGGCAGCTTGCAAAGCTTGGGTACTGTACCAGGTCTGTCATAGGCGGTTTTGGAGCATATCGGGGAAGAAATCTTGTAATTTCGCCATAAGCATGATAAGGTGTAAGAGAAAAAATACGAACCGGTATATCTTCAGGTTATTTCAGAAATCAATCTGTCGGCATACCTATTGTGCCAACAAGTTGATTTTTCGAACAATCTTGCGTCTAAATTTCTTATTTCCGCGTTGTCGTCGGTCGCCGTAGCCACCGCTACGCCTCCTTCCTCCGCCTTGAAATAAAAAAATTTATCCTGCAAGATTGTTTCAAGAATCAACTTGTCGGCACACTATAAAAGAGGAGACACAAAACTATGAAATATATGTTTGCATCAGATGTCCATGGTTCTGCATACTACTGCAGAAAAATGCTGGATGTCTATAAAGAAGAAAAGGCAGAACGCCTGGTACTGCTGGGCGATCTGCTCTATCATGGCCCGAGAAATGATCTTCCCAGAGAATATGCTCCCAAACAGGTCATTTCCATGCTTAATGACATGAAGAAAGAAATTTATGCTGTACGTGGGAATTGTGAAGCTGAGGTCGATCAGATGGTCCTGCAGTTTCCGGTTATGGCAGACTACTGTATTCTGAACCTGGATGGAAGAACCTTTTATGCCACACATGGGCATATTTACAATGAAAATAATCTGCCTCCGATCCAGGAAGGAGATATTCTGATCCATGGACATACCCATGTACTGAAAGCAGAGCAGAAAGAAGGCTATGTACTTCTCAACCCGGGTTCTGTTTCCATTCCAAAAGAAGGAAACCCGCCTACATATGCGATCTTTGAGGACGGTGTGTTTACAATTAAGGATTTTGAGGGAAATATTGTTAAGAGCATAGAATTATAGGGAAGTCCCATCTACATATAGAAAGGATAAAGAATGGAAAAATTTGAACTGATCGCTCCATGTCATTTCGGTATGGAAGCTGTGCTGAAACGTGAGATCCTTGATCTGGGCTATGAGATTACCAAAGTAGAGGATGGAAAAGTAACATTTGAGGCAGATGCACAGGGAATCGCAGATGCCAATATCTTTCTGCGTTCCACAGAAAGAATTCTGCTGAAAGTAGCAGAAGTAAAGGCAGAAACCTTTGACGAGCTTTTTGAAAAGACAAAAGCCCTGCCATGGGAAAATTATATTCCCAAGGATGGGAAATTCTGGGTTGCCAAGGCCAATTCTGTGAAGAGTAAGCTCTTTAGCCCGTCTGATATCCAGTCCATTATGAAAAAAGCCATTGTAGAGCGTCTGAAGGGCGTATACGGGGTGTCCTGGTTTGAAGAGGATGGGGCAAGCTTTCCTATCCGCGTGGCATTTATGAAAGATGTGGCCACGATCGGTATTGATACCTCAGGGGTATCTCTGCATAAAAGAGGATATCGTAAAATGACAGTGAAAGCTCCGATCACAGAAACACTGGCATCTGCTCTGATCATGCTTACGCCATGGAATAAAGACAGGATTCTGGTAGATCCTTTCTGCGGAAGCGGTACCTTTCCTATTGAAGCAGCAATGATGGCAGCAGATATTGCACCCGGCATGAACCGTTCCTTCCTTGCTGAGGAATGGAAGCATCTGGTTCCGAGAAAATGCTGGTATGATGCAAATGAAGAGGCACAGGACAGGATAAATCTTAATATTGAAACAGATATCCAGGGCTTTGACATTGATCCTGAGGCGTTGAAGGCTGCCAGAGCTAATGCAAAAATGGCAGGTGTGGACAAGCTGATCCATTTCCAGCAGAGAGCGGTAAAAGATCTCCGCCATCCCAAACCATATGGATTCATCATCACAAACCCTCCTTATGGGGAACGACTGGAAGAAAAAGAGAATTTAACTCAGCTTTATCGTGAAATCGGGGAAAGCTATGAAAGGCTTGACAAGTGGTCCATGTATCTGATCACATCTTATGAGAAAGCGGAGAACGATATCGGGCGAAAAGCAGATAAAAACCGTAAGATCTATAATGGTATGCTTAAGACCTATTACTATCAGTTCCTTGGGCCGCGCCCACCGAAGAAAAACCGTAGCTGAGTGCTTCTGTAATTGCGAAAAATCAAAATAAAAAGAGGATACAAAGGATTATGAAAAAAATAATTTTTGCTACCGGAAATCAGGATAAAATGAGAGAAATCCGCGAGATCCTTGCAGATATGGATGTAGAGGTTGTTTCTATGAAAGAAGCGGGAATCCATGCAGATATTGTAGAGGATGGTTCTACTTTTGAGGAAAATGCTGTGATCAAGGCGAAGACAATCTGTGAACTGACAGGGGAGATCACTCTGGCAGATGATTCCGGTCTGGAGATTGACTATCTGAATAAAGAGCCGGGCATTTATTCTGCCCGTTATATGGGAGAAGATACCTCATATCATATCAAAAATGCAAGTCTGATAGAGAGACTGAACGGAGTTCCGGACGAGAAGCGTACTGCAAGGTTCGTATGCGCCGTTGCAGCGGCTTTTCCGGATGGAAGTGTAAAAACAGTGCGTGGAACAATGGAAGGCCGTATAGGCTATGAGGAGAAGGGAGAGAACGGCTTCGGCTATGATCCGATTTTCTACCTGCCGGAATATGGATGTACTTCTGCAGAGCTTTCCGGCGAAGAGAAAAATAAGATCAGCCACAGAGGAAAAGCATTACGTGCCATAAAGGATGAACTGAAATGAAGGTACTGATCGTCAGCGATACTCATGGACTGGATGAGAATCTGGAAGAGACAGTGCTCAGAGAAGCTCCCTTTGATTATCTGATCCACTGCGGGGATGTGGAAGGCAGAGAGATTTTCATTGAGGCACTGGCAGAGTGTCCATGTACGATTGTCGCAGGAAATAATGACTTTTTTACAGACCTTCCCTATGAGGAAGAGGTTACTCTGGAGGGACATAAGATACTGGTTACACATGGACATCATTATTTTGTGTCCCGGGATTATGATAAACTTGTTGAGAATGCGCAGGCTAAGGGATGTAAGATTGCAATGTATGGTCATACTCACATGCCTGTGATCGAGAATGAGGATGGGATTCTGGTAATTAATCCCGGCAGTCTTACCTACCCGCGTCAGAGAGGCCGCAGGCCAAGCTATGCAGTTATGCAGATAGAAGAGGGAAAAGATCCTCAGGTCGAGATCAGATACCTCTGAAAAATTATTTAACTGAATCAGGTAAGTTACTTGCGGAGGCTGCGAATATCCGCCTGACTCATCTGACTGTATATTTTTGAGGTATTGTTGATCGGATAACGGCAATACCTCTTTTTACAGATACGTGACAGTAAAAGAATAGAAGAAAAAATAAAAAAAGTTAAGATTTTTTTATTGTGCGAAAAAAATATTTTTTTACAAAAAATCTTAAAAACCAGTAAAAAATCCCTTTTTGCGAACAAAAAAACGATTTTTTTGAAAAAAGTGAAAAGCCCGCAAAGCCTTGTATTTAGCGGGTTTCATGGACTTTTCGAGGAATAAAAAATCACTTTTTTAAAAAAAATCAAAAAAAATTGAAAAAAGGTGTTGACATTTGGGGTTGCTTAACATATAATATGTCTTGCGTCGGACAACGAAGCACAAATAAATAAAGAAAAACAGCGGGGTGTGGCTCAGCTTGGCTAGAGCGCCTGGTTTGGGACCAGGAGGCCGCAGGTTCGAATCCTGTCACCCCGACTGCTGTAACAACAACATTACCGTTTCAGCGAAATGCGGGTGTAGTTCAATGGTAGAACACTAGCCTTCCAAGCTAGATACGTGGGTTCGATTCCCATCACCCGCTTCTCTGTATGTACAGAGAGATGTGTCTGTAGCTCAGCTGGATAGAGCAACGGCCTTCTAAGCCGTGGGTCGGGGGTTCGAATCCCTTCAGGCACGCTGTGGTGGGTATAGCGCAGTTGGTTAGCGCGCCAGATTGTGGCTCTGGAGGCCCAGGGTTCGAATCCCTGTATCCACCCTTCGCCTTTGGGCTATCGCCAAGCGGTAAGGCACAGCACTTTGACTGCTGCATTCGCTGGTTCGAATCCAGCTAGCCCAGTCTTTTATATGGAGCATTAGCTCAGTCGGTAGAGCACTTGACTTTTAATCAAGTTGTCCGGGGTTCGAATCCCCGATGCTTCATTAATAGCGGAAATCTTCTGTGAGGTTTCCGCTATTTTATTGCTTTTGCAGAGTGCGAGAATGATTTTTCAGGTACACTCTGAGAATATGAGAAAATGCGGATATGGCGGAATTGGCAGACGCGCTGGTTTTAGGTACCAGTGGGCTTCCCGTGCAGGTTCAAGTCCTGTTATCCGCATTCAGAAAAAGTACCGGTTAAAACGGTGCTTTTTTTGTTTTACAGACATAGTTTTTTGTTGTATAGTTAAGTTATAAACAGGACAGGGAGATTTTGACTATGGATATACAGAAATTTCAGCAGAAACTTACAGAGGTGTGTGAACTTGGAGAGAAGAATGGCAAAGTGTTGAAACCGGAACAGATAAAGGAATGCTTTGGCGAACTTGATCTGGACAAGTCACAGCTGATCAAGATATTACAGTATTTAAAATTAAAAGGTATCTCCATTGAAGGTGCGGAGGAGATTTCAGCAGCATCTCAGACCGGCCCGGAAGAAGTATCCGAAGAAAAAGAAGAAAAAGTTCCTCTGACAGCAGAGGAAGAGGCATATCTGAAAGAATATCTGGAAGGTCTTGAAGAACAGGAGCAGGGAGAGAGAAGTGCGGAAGAACTTTTTGAACTGCTTTCAAAGGGAGATGCTCTGGCACAGGCAGAGCTGTCACAGAAGTATCTGCATGCAGCAGCCGAAATGGCGGTTGAAATGAACTGTGAGGAGATTTTTATCGCTGATCTGATTCAGGAGGCAAATATAAGCCTTCTGATGGCTCTGGGAGAGGAAGAACCGGAAGAGAAAGATGAGAAATGGCTGCTTGGACGTATCCGGTGTGGAATCCGCCATGCTATCGAGGAGCAGACACAGAGGAAATTTGAGGATGACTATCTGGTAGCAAAGGTGGAGAAGCTGGAAGCGGCAGTCCGGGAACTTACAGAGGATGAAGAGGATGAAAGTTCAAAGTTCAGTGTAGAGGAGCTGGCAATCATTCTTGATATGGATGAAGAAGAGATCAGGGATGTGCTGCGGCTTACAGGTGATGACAAATAATGCAGTGATGTAGCATTACGGGAAAGGAGAGGGTGATTATGAGTATTCCAACACCACACAACAGTGCAAAGAAAGGTGATATTGCAAAGAAGGTTCTGATGCCGGGAGATCCGCTGCGTGCGAAGTATATTGCGGAGACATATCTGGAGAATCCGGTATGTTTTAACACAGTGAGAAATATGTTTGGTTATACCGGAACTTATAAGGGTGAGCAGATATCTGTCATGGGCAGCGGTATGGGGATGCCATCTATGGGTATTTACAGTTATGAGCTTTATAATTTTTATGATGTAGAGAAGATCATTCGTATAGGTTCTGCGGGTGCGCTGCAGGATGATGTAAGCGTAATGGATGTTGTGATCGCTATGAGTGCATGTACGGATTCAAATTATGCAAGCCAGTATCAGCTGCCGGGGACTTTTGCTCCTACAGCAAGTTATGAACTGGTTGCAAGGGCTGTAGAGGTCGCGAAGGAGCAGGGTACACCGGTTCGCGTGGGTTCTGTTGTATCTTCGGATGCGTTCTATGGAGATAATCCGGAGAGTTCGAAGGCATGGAGAAAGATGGGGGTTCTCTGTGTGGAGATGGAGTGTGCGGCGCTGTTTATGAATGCTGCGAGAGCCGGTAAGGAGGCACTGGGGATTCTTACGATTTCGGATCATGTTTTCAGGGATGAGGCAATTTCTGCGGAGGCCAGACAGACTTCGTTTAACAGGATGATGGAGATTGCTTTAGGAATTTAAAAGATAATCCTGGTATAAAAAGGTTCTTTGGCTGGTATGTGGGAATGCTGGTCAGAGGGCTTTTTTTAATTCAGTAGGGACGCGTCAAAAAATATTTCATTTCATGTGCGGTTTCGGACACTAAGATATTCTAAGCCGTCAAAAATCTGCTAAAAGCATGAGCCATCAAGGACAAACTCGCTTCGCTCAGACAGTGTCCTTGATGGCTCATAACGCAGATTTTTGGCGGCTAAGAATATCTAAGTATCCTGCAAATGCACATGAAATGAAATATTTTTCGATGCTGTTTTTTCATATGGAATGAATGAAATTTTGGCTACGTTACTGAGAACGGAGTGAGCAGTAACAGTTAATGACGACTGTTCTCAAGAAGAGCGATTGAAAAATTTCTCATATTGTGTTAATATCAAAACAATATGGGAGGTATTTTGAATGCAGATCAGAAAATCAGCGGAGGATTATTTGGAGGCAATCCTGGTATTGTCAAAACAGGGTGGCGGAGTTCGTTCTATAGATATTGCAACGATGCTTGGGGTATCGAAACCGAGTGTAAGTCATGCTATGAAGCTGCTTCGTGAGGATGGTTATATTGCGATGGACCGTTATGGTACGGTGACACTTCTTGAGAAAGGAAATGATATTGCGGTTCATATCTATGAGCGGCATACAGTGCTGAGCAAGATGCTGGAACATCTCGGCGTAAGCCCGGAAGTTGCAAAAGAAGATGCGTGTAAGTTAGAGCATGACCTGAGCGATGAGAGTTTTACTAGGATAAAGGAGCACTTCCACAAGGTGATTGGGGAAGTTGAATAGCGGATAAAATAAACTCCCCCCGTCGGATGGTATGCTCCCCGTCAAGAGGACAATAAAAAATAATAAATTTTTGTATCGTCAG
>NZ_JAJDMI010000190.1:0-354 GCF_020593505.1 Blautia sp. DFI.3.45 | reverse complement strand
TCTTTATTATATTTATATATATTATTATTCTTTATTATAAATAAGAAATTATTTAATTTATATTTTTATGATAATATTTAAAGATTTATTAATTAAATTATTCATAATATATTAAATAATATTAATCTTATATATATAAATAATTAATAAGATTATAATTATATATATATAAATAACTCCTTTTGGGGTTCCGGTGGGGTTCACACCTTTATAAATAATAAATAAAGATGTTTACTCCTCTTCGGGGTTCCGGTCCCCTTTTTGGGTTCCGGAACTAATTAATATTTTATATAATAATAATAATATATTAATATAATTTCATTATTAATAAATATCTCCTGCGGGGTTCGGTTC
>NZ_JAJDMI010000189.1:0-357 GCF_020593505.1 Blautia sp. DFI.3.45 | reverse complement strand
CTGACCGTCATGGAATCCGTATCCCTGTATTAGACGAAAACGGAATTCAGAAGATTGGAGCAAGAAACCGCCTGCAATGGAAACGGGTGCTGACCGATGCTACTGGATGGAACAATCCAAAAAATTGTGAACTGTGGCGGAGTGAATGGGCAAAGGTATGTAATGAATATCTGCCTTTGCATAATCAAGTTGATCATCGTTCTTATGAAAAGCAGGGAAAACTCCAGATTCCTACCATCCATGAAGGAGCTGACGCAAGAAAGATTGAACAAAAGTTTTTTGCCGGGCAGGAAATAAAAGGCTCGTGGAAAGTAGCGGAAAATCAAATCATAAAACAACAAAACACGTTATTGCAAA
>NZ_JAJDMI010000188.1:0-360 GCF_020593505.1 Blautia sp. DFI.3.45 | reverse complement strand
CTTCCGTTTCAATTTCAAAAATTCGCATTTGATTAGTTTAAGCAATTCCTTCGCCTCCTGTCACGCGCTTGAAGTAATCTTCAAGACTTTCTTCGCACGTATGCGCCTCTGATACCTCCAATCCATTTTCTACAAAAGTAGTTACAATTTTCCCCACAGGCAAATCAAGGTTGTGCAGGCGCAGATTGTGGTCGTCCTGTATGGAGAAATGGTTTTCATGGAAATTGCGTTCCAAAATTCTTGCAGCCTGTGCAGTATCAGAGAGCGTAAACAGGATATGCTTACTGCTTTTTTGCTCCAGCTCTGCAAGGCTTTCTTCTTCCAGCAATGCGCCGTGGTCGATAATTCCAATATCGTCAG
>NZ_JAJDMI010000187.1:0-366 GCF_020593505.1 Blautia sp. DFI.3.45 | reverse complement strand
AGTATCATTAGTAGAGTAATAACATCCCAACAGTTTTTCTTATATAATTCTATAACCTTTATTTCTATCAGTATCGCCAGCATCCCTGTTCCTGCCATACATATTCCTACAATCAATATTAGCAATAACCAATATACCATTCCGGCTATAAAAGCATTTGGAATTTTTGTACTAATCTGTGCCGCAGAATGCCCGGCATCAATCGTCCATCCGACAAAGGTTTGTATGAATGATGCTAAATCATTGAAGAATGATTTACAATCGACAAGGAACATATCTGACTGTACTGCCTGAAAAAGAGTGGTTGTCAACGAATACCATGCAAGAAGGAACAAGGTTGTTTGGAACATTACCGTTTTTGCTTTA
>NZ_JAJDMI010000186.1:0-369 GCF_020593505.1 Blautia sp. DFI.3.45 | reverse complement strand
CAAGCCGCTGCTTCATACCAAGAGAATACTGTGAAAAGAGCTTTTTATCTTTGTAGGGCAGTCCTACCAAATCGAGAGCGTCTTTGATGGCATGATTGTTTGGTACGCCCCGCAGAGTAGCAAAGATACGCAGGTTCTCTGTGCCGGTCAGATTGGGATAAAAGCCAGGGGACTCAATTAGACTACCGATACGGGGCAACAACTTCTTTTCATTCCCCTGTAAAGACTTTCCCCAGATTTTGACCTCTCCGGAAGTCGGCTTCGTTAAGCCCAACAGCATTTTCATGGTCGTGGTTTTTCCGGCTCCGTTTCTACCCAGCAGACCATAAATTCTCCCACGCTTCACATGGATATTTAAGTCAGCCACAC
>NZ_JAJDMI010000185.1:0-373 GCF_020593505.1 Blautia sp. DFI.3.45 | reverse complement strand
CTTCCTGTTCCTCCGGGGTTAAAGGAACCGGCTGTAAGGATGGTGGGATATAGCGTCCTAAAAAATTGAAGTAGATTTCAATTTCCTGCGTAGTGTCCTGACTGCCTTTTCGGGCGCGTTCGTGGACAAGGATTTTCTCTACAAACCCGTTGAGCATGGTGTTTGTCAGCGTGTCAAAATTCTCGTACTTATCAATCAGGGCTATAAATTTCTCCGCTGATTTCTGACTCTGCTCATAGCTGGTAACAGCCTTTTCCAGCTCTGCAATTTCAATCTCAAGTGCGTCCTGCTCTTTGGCATACTGTGCATCAAGCGCCCTATATCGTGCATCCGGCAGCTTGCCGAGGGCGTTGTCCTCATAGATTTTGCAAAT
>NZ_JAJDMI010000021.1:0-62529 GCF_020593505.1 Blautia sp. DFI.3.45 | reverse complement strand
CTGACGATACAAAAATTTATTATTTTTTATTGTCCTCTTGACGGGGAGCATACCAAAATCTCTATGCTGATTTCTGACGGTCCATTATTTTGTTTATCCTATAATTGGTAAACATCATATCCACAAATTGCTCCGCTGTGAAGGAGCTCCTGCAATTCTCAATTAGATCTGGGTAATTACAAAGATATCATAAATAGCCTTTACTGCAGTCTCAAAATCTCTGTTCTCCACACCGATAATGATATTCAGCTCACTGGAACCCTGGTCTATCATCTTCACATTTACATTTGCATGGGCAAGTGCTGAGAAGATTCTTCCTGCTGTACCTCTGGTGGATTTCATACCACGTCCTACAACAGCGATCAGTGCAAGGTCAGATTCCATTTCTACGAAATCCGGCTGTACTGCACGATGAATTCCGGCAATTACCTGCTGTTCCTTTTCTTCGAATTCATCCTGATGTACATATACAGTCATTGTATCGATTCCTGATGGAACATGCTCAAAGCTGATTCCCTGATCTTCGAATACCTGAAGTACCTTACGTCCGAAACCAACCTCACTGTTCATCATGGATTTCTCAATATTGATAGAACAGAATCCCTTCTTACCTGCAATACCTGTGATTGTAAATTTCGGTTTCTTGCATGTGCTCTCAACAATAAAAGTACCCTTGTCTTCCGGTCTGTTTGTGTTTTTGATATTGATCGGAATTCCCTCTTTACGAACCGGGAAGATCGCATCTTCATGAAGAACAGTTGCACCCATATAAGAAAGCTCTCTGAGTTCTCTGTAGGTAATGCTCTCAATCACTTCCGGATTTTTAACAATACGTGGGTCTGTTACCAGAAAACCGGAAACATCTGTCCAGTTTTCATAGAGGTCTGCCTTAATAGCCTTTGCCACAAGAGAACCGGTTACATCAGAACCTCCTCTGGAGAAAGTTTTAACTTTTCCATCTTCACCAGCGCCATAAAATCCAGGGATAACGGCATGTTCACATTTTGCCAGCTTTTTGGACAGAAGTCTGTCTGTCTTCTCGGCATCCAGATTTCCGTTCTTATCAAAACGGATCACATCTGCTGCATCAACAAATTCATAACCCAGATATGCTGCCATCACCTTACCATTGAGAAATTCTCCTCTGGATGCTGCATAGTCTGTGCCTGCCTGTGCCTTGAAATCAGCTTCGATCTGAGCAAATTCATCTTCCAGAGAAAGATCAAGGTTCAGTCCGCGGATAATCTCATAATATCTTCCCTTGATCTCCTGCAGGATTGGTATGAAATCCTCCCCCTCAACTGCAGTATTATAACATTTATAAAGTAAATCTGTAACCTTTGTATCTCCGTCAAATCTCTTTCCAGGAGCGGACGGAACCACATAACGTCTGCTCTCATCACTTCTGATGATCTCCCCTACTTTCTGAAACTGTTCTGCATTTGCCAGAGAACTTCCTCCGAATTTAACAATTTTCTTCATTTTTCCTGCTCCTCATATGTCACTAAATATTTTCAGACCGATCTCCCATCAGTCTTTGTCACTCTACCAACATAAAGTCTGTTTAATATTGTATTGAATAAACGCCAATTTTGCAAGCCTTTCTTACAGAAATATCCGAAAATGGTTATTTTCCACAATCTGCCGAAGATTCCTGCTGTTTTTTTACAAATTCTGTCACATTATAAACACGAAGGATATCTCCATCCACCTGAAAATGAATATCCTTCTCTCCAAAAGGCATTCCGTAAGACCGTTCCGGATCATTCTGATAAGCAGGACGGGGATCATCTGCAAGCACTGCGATCAGAGCCTCTCTGCTTTCCCCGGGTATTCTTTCCAGAAGCTCCTGGGGAAATTCTACATTCAGATGATAATCTTTGGAATATTCGGTAAAACTTCCTGTTGCTTCCGGATGGCAGTCTGCATAAGGAATATATGGTTTAATATCGAAAATCGGTGTTCCATTCATCAGATCTGCACCTTCTACATAAAGTACAGGGCTGTCCGACTCATCCAGAGCTACTTTCTCAAGCTTCACACAGGATAATCCTATGGAATTGGGACGGAAGGGAGATCTTGTGGCAAAAACTCCTTTTCTCACATTTCCCCCAAGCCTGGGCGGGCGGACAGTCGGTGACCACTTTGTCCTCTTTGCCTCCGAAAACTCCCAGATCAGCCAGATATGACTAAACTCCTCCAGACCACGGCAGGCATCCACATTGCGATATTCCGGCTCGAATACGATTCGCGCTTTAAGTGCCCCTACACGGCCACTCTGCCTGGGGATACCGAATTTGGTTGGAAAATTATTTTCTATATGTGCGATTGGAACCATTGTATTATTCTCCTTTTGTAACTGTTCAGTACCTTCACAGTTACGAGTCAAAATCCACAAGAAAGAATCCTGCTTGCGGGATTTTGGCATGTTCATGCCAAAACACCTCGCGGGATAGTAGACTGCTGAATAGTTACGAAATATCTTTTATAATAGCAATTTTAGTATAATCAAGTCCTGATCTATGTTTTTGCGAACGAGACGATTTGCGAAAGTGATATGCATATTTATGGGAAATCTCTGTTCTATATGGAATGCATATAAAATATCCATAATGACTTTGAATAAGTAAACAAGCATATCTTCTTTCCTTTTTCTTTAAAAGTTCTTTATATGGCGGATTCGGATATTTCTCGTAAAATTCATCTGAAAGGCTATAAACAGCATAGTCAATTTCCAATTTTCTTCTCCTTATATACATATAAACGAGAGGGAAAATGAACTCCCTCTCGTTATACTCTTCGCTCGGTCATATTTTATTTTACCGATGAGTCAGAACCGTCACTCATCTCATCTCTCGGTTATATTTATTTTACCGATGAGTCAGAACCGTCACTCATCTCATCATGCGAATAGAGAATTAACTCTCTATATATTGTATTATATAACATATTTTCTTAAATAGCACAATCCTATATTTTTAATTTTTCAAACACGCTCTAACATCGTTTCTGTTCACAGCAATATACTTTCTAACACACTGGACTTGTGTGAATTTATATTATTTGATCTTAGCGCTCTTTGCTTTAGAATAGCTGCTGTATATTCTTTTACCGTTTTCGATACGATATGCCCGCACCTTGTAATAGTATGTTTTCTTAGACGTAAGCTTCTTATTTATATAAGAAACCGTGCTTCCCTTTTTAATCGTTGATACTGCCTTATATTTACCGGATTTGGATGTGGCACGGTATACTACATACCCTTTGGCACCGCTTACCTTTTTCCATTTCAGTGTAGCCTGTTTCTTACCGGCAGTTACTGTGACAGCCGGGGTTTTCGGTTTTACTGTCTGTGCCGGAGTTGGTGTCGGTGCAATTCCATTGGTTGTTACAGAGAAGTTTTTGTCATAACTGCTTTTAATAGCACCGCCCCATTTGGTGGAAACAGCCTGTACACTGTAATAATAAGGAGTTGACGGAGAAACCGCTGTATCTGTATAGGAGAGGTCTTTGACCGTAGCAATCTTTGCGAATTTGCTTTCACCCATCTTACGTCTTAAAATAATGTAAGAATCTGCATTTTCATATTTATTCCAAGTAAGAAGAACTGTATTTCCTGCCGCCTTGCAGGTTGTGATCTCTGGCATTCCTGCTGCAAAGAGGTCTTTCGCAGTACCCTTTACAACTACATGGCACACTGCGGTTACATTCTGATCTGTTTTTACACGGATATCGGTTTCTCCTACAGAAACAGGTGTGATAACACCCTTCTGGTCTACTTTGGCAACGCCTGCATTATCAGAGGTCCATACCAGTTCCCCGCCGCTTCCCTTCGGACTGAATGTCCAGGTCAGGGTATAGGTTCCCTGATCAATTGCCAGAGTCAGCGTTTTGTCACTCAAAGCAATGCTCTGTGCCGGTGCTGTAACAGTCACGTGGCAGGTGCCTTTCGTTCCATTGTCCGTAGTCAGTGTAATATCTGCAGAACCGGCACCCACAGGAGTTACCTTGCCGGAGCCATCTACGGTTACTACAGAAGAGTTGGAAGATTCCCAGTACAAAGAGGACGGTTTTGCGCCGTTTGGCGTGATCGTGTAATCCAGTGTCCTGGAACCGCTTTTCGTTGAGAGATTCAGGCTGGACGGAGAAATACTCACCCCTGTCACACTGACCGGTCTGGAAGAAACGGAAATATTGCAGGTCGCATAGACACTTCCGGAAACTCTCGCAGTAATCACCGCAGAACCTTCTCCCACTGCTGTTACCACACCACCGTTTACACTTGCAACAGAATTGTTGGAAGAAGTCCAGCTTACAGTTCCCACCGCATCAGACGGAACAATCGTATAAGTCAGTGTATAGCTGTCTCCCTTTGTAAGAGTCAGATCAGAAGCATTTAAGCTGATCAGCTTCGGTGCTACCGGAAGCTTTGACTCAATACTTTTAAGCAGCTGAACCGCTTCATAAACTCTGTTTGCAGACGCATCCAGCGTAGTCAGCGCACTGTCCGCTTCGGCATATGCACCGGAGAATCCGCTGACCTGGGACCATCTGGAACGCTCTGCATTTGCCTTTCCCATCATGCGGATAAGCTCGCTCTTATCTGCCGCCTCAAAAATCTGCCTGTTATTATTATACGGGTCACATCCTGTAATGTCCGTACCACCGCAAAGGGCAAACATAACACGCAGGACACTTCCGTCTGACGGATGACTCGCACCCATTCCGACACCCATAAATACATTATCCAGAGTATACGTCCATCCGGATGCGGAGCAGTAGGAAAATTCTGTCAGATCCGGTGCATATTTGTTATCAGTAAGCTTATAGGCATCACCGGTCCAGGTGGAAGTCTCGGAGAGAACCTTCTGGATACATGCCGGTGGATTCAGGCTTCCACTGTCACAGTTGGCAATTCCCCTTAAGTAGAAACCATAACTTGTATTTGTGTCATAAAGCGGCGTAATCCCGTTCTCACTTAACCCGCGGAGCAGAACATCTGCACAGGTTTCTCCTTTCGCAAATTCCACCTGTACAGGATCCAGGATCATACCCTGGCCGATCGTGTTCTTCTCCACAGTCAGCGTCAGGGTATCTGCCAGAACATCGGTCTGTCCCAGCGCAAAAATCCCCACTGCCATTCCGGCTGCAAGAGTCAGCCCCTTAATGGCCTGCCATAGCTTATTCTTTGTCATATTCATTTTCCTCCTTATTTTCGGGCCGCTGCAGCAGCCCGTATTTTCTTTTTACTCTCTCCAGTTTCTCCAGCAGAGGCCTGCTTAGGATCCACAGGAAGATTACCGTAGAAGTTGCCTGCACCAGATCTACCGGTGCACCTGAGATATAAAACGCAATCAGGCTCTTCTTTGTGATGTATCCGTATGCCATCAGAATAGATGCCGGATTCATGATCCCGCCGAAGATCAGAAACACACTTAAGAATCCGTAAATACACAGATCCACCTTCCTGGCTTTGAGAATCCCTTTCTGAAAAAGGATTCCTGCCAGATATCCGATCATTCCATAGGAAAACATCTGCCAGGGTGTCCACGGTCCCTGCCCGAAAAACATATTTGAGATCATCATGATCAGACAGGCACACAGAAACCCCGCCTCACCACCTAAGGAAACCCCGGTAATGATCACGATGGCCGCAATCGGCTTAAAGCTTCCGATCATAAAGAAAGCACTCCTGCCTGCGACCCCAAGAGCCGCCATTACGGCAATGACCATAATCTCTCTTGCCTGTGGATGCCGGCCCTCAAATACCATAAAGAACGGGATCGTGGCATAGGCAAGTATTAAAAGACTGATCACTACATCATGCTTACCATGAAACTTATGAACCAGGATAAAAAGCACCAGCGGAACAAAAGCCAGAAACATAATCAGACCAATCCAGGTACGCTTCTCAATCTTTCCTTTATGGATCGGCTGGATAATGATTCCATCCTCTTTCAGTTCATATTCCTCTAATTCCTGTCCGGATTCCTCTTCCCCGGGCAGGCTCTGTGCACAGGAATCCCCGAAGAAACGGTCCATAAACTGGTCTAAAGCCTTGCCTTCAAGCACGCAGCCACCTCCTTTCCGGTAACAGCATCAGGAAAATAATGCCTTGCCATGCGATTGGCAGCAGTCGTATAAAAGCTGTTTCCCGCAAAGAAATCCCTTGCACTCTTACACGTCACCACATTTCCCTGAAAGAACAGGCCGACCCTGTCTGCATATTCTGCGACAAACTCCACATCATGCGAGATCATAAAGATAGTGATCCCGTGAGCTTTGAGCTTCTTTAAAATGTCTCCCAGTTCCTGTTTATATTCTGCATCCAGCCCCTTCGTTGGTTCATCCATCAGAAGAAGCCTCGGCTGCAACAGCAGAACCTTAGCCAGTGCAAGACGCTGCTGTTCTCCACCGCTTAAATCATACGGATGACGGTCAAGCAGTCCTTCCAGTCTGGTCAGACTTACGATTCCCTCGATTGCCTCTGCCTTCCTCATATTGGCAGTGTATTCGGAAGATTTCTTCTCCTTTGCCCCACCGATGATAGAATACAGATCCTCCCTGACTGTCTTCTTGATAAACATGCTCTGGGGATTCTGCGGCAGCACGCCCAGATACCCTCTGTAAAGCTGGGTATCCGTATACCTGCGGATATCAGTCCCATTCAGGAAAATCTTGCCCCTGTAGGGAGCACGAACACGACTGATCAGCGATAAGGTCGTACTTTTCCCCGTTCCGTTTCCACCGACAAGCGCATAAAATTCTCCCTGCTTTACTTCCAGGTTCAGATCCTGCACAACATCCTTTCCGTCTTTTTCATAACGAAACCACACATCCTTTACCTCAATAGCCGGTGGCATAGAGCTTTTGGAACCAGGCAGCAGTTTATCTCTGACTGTATTCAGCTTTTTTTGCAGTTTTTGTTTATTTTTACAAAAATAACTTTCTTCACAAACAGAAACTGTATCAGAAGCTGCTGCCATCACCTGTGTGATCCAGTTCCTTCCCTCTCTTACAGTCAGCGGACATGGCAGATTATTTTCTACCTCTGCATAGACCTGCATGGGAACCGGCATGGACAGAAACATTCCATGATGTTCCCTCTTCAGAAACTCACCGATTTCCCGTGGCGCCCCCTGCGTGAGCAGACTGCCCTTATCCATCACATATACCCTGTCCGCCCACGGAATGACATCCTGCAGCCGGTGCTCCGTCAGAATTATGGTAGTGCCGATATCCCGGTTAATCTTTCTCACCGTTTCCAGAAAATCAGAAGCCGCGATCGGATCAAGCTGAGAAGTCGGCTCATCCAGAATCAGAAGTTTCGGGTGCATAGCCATGATCGCCGCCAGGTTTAAAAGCTGCTTCTGCCCTCCGGACAGCTCCGAGACATTCTTATAAAACCACTGATGAATCCCGAAATAGCTTGCCATCTCTGCCACTCTCAGACGAATCGTAGGCGTATCATATCCCAGACTTTCCAGACCAAATGCAAGCTCATGCCACACCTTATCTGTCACGATCTGATTTTCGGGATTTTGCAGTACATAGCCAATTTCCTGGCTCTGCTGCCGGTGGCCGACTTCCTTCAAATCCCGCCCATAATAACAGATTTTCCCGGAACTGCTGCCAAAAGGAGCCAGATCCGACTTCAGCTGGCGAAGCAGCGTACTCTTGCCACAGCCACTCTTACCGCACAGCACATTAAAGGTACCCTCCTCCACATCCAGTGACACATGAGACAGTGACTCCCTGCTGCCATTCGCATAACGGAAGGAAAAATCTCTCACTTCTATTATCTTCATCTCGCTTCTCCTTCCATATCTTCATAAATCTTTCTGTAGGTCACTGCCATCTCTCCCTGTACGTGGCTTCTGCTTTTCTTCATGGCAGATTCCTCACACAGATCCAGAATCAGCGGCAGAAAACAGAACACACCAAAGCTGACAAATGTGACAGCAGCCAGCAGCGGACTGCACGACTGCTTCGGAACCCTTCCGAAAACAGTAAAACCGGCAAGCAGGATTCTGGGATTGTACTGTGCAAAAGCAGCTCCCCGGTAACATCCATATCCGAAAATCACACAAAGCCCGACAAGCATAGTTCCCAGTAGTTTATCCCTTCTGTTAAAACGGTAAATAGAAAAAGCCGTACGTCCTCTTACCCCATAGCCACGGCTTTTCATGGAATCAGCCGTCTCAATCGCATTTTCCAGTGCCCATGTGACAAGAATGGACACCATATTTAACGCATAACGGATCTTCTTAAACCATTTGCCATTGCTCACATCCATCCCCACGCATTTCTGTCCATTGCGGATCACCTTCAGCTGGGCCATAAAGTGAGGCACAAACCGAAGCGCCATAGACAGCATCAGAGACATCGCAGGGATAATCCTGCCAAAAAGATAGATAAATTTATCACTTGTCATGATCTGGTTATAGCAGGAGAACCACAAAATCATAATAAAAAGTACACATCCCAGAACGATTCCATATACCATTGCCTCCAGCGTAACCCAGTTTCCGCTGCTTTCTATATAAAGAAGCGGTGTGACTCCGTAATGGTTAAACATCGGGTTTAAGAGTGCCACGATAAGGAGACTCGGTAGCGTCAGAAGAAAATTGATTTTCAGAACCTTCTTTACTCCGTTAAGCCACATGGAGTAAGCTGTGGCAGCCACAAAAGAGACTGCCAGGTAAACCGGGTGCTGGATAAACATGGTAAACCCCAGCACCACGGCAAAATAAAAGAAATTTAAAACAGGATGGCACCTGGAAAAAGCATCAGTCATAATACTGATCCCCCACATCCCTGCCAAGATTGCAGGTATAACGCCATTCTACCGTATCGCCGTCCTCCAGCGTATATTTCGAGCAGCCATAATTCGGATACCAGCCGTTGACACAGTACATCCATCCGGAATCCTTGCCACAGTCAAACTCATACAGGTTATTGATACCGGACACATAATAACTGTTATACATAGGTGTCCACTCCGACTCCATCTGAATACCGGCCTGATTACATACACGCTTCAGCACATCAAATACCGTCTCCCCCTCATAGAACTCCACCTCCGAAGGATACAGGATCCAGCCGTCCGCAGGCACAAATTCTGCCTTGGACTCTTTCAGATCATCCCAGTTATTCAGGATCGTAGAACACTCGATAGAGAAAGTACAGGTCATGGCTGTATCTGAGCTGTCATCGCCACCGGAAGTGTCTGTATTGCCTGTTCCATCGCCGGAAGAGTCTGTCTGTCCGGAACTGGTATTTCCATCTGTGCTGGACTGACCGCCAGAACTTCCAGTGGAATTTTCACCGTTTTGTGTATCCTTATTATCAGCAGTGCCCTTGGATTTGTCATCGGATTCATCCGTAGATTCACCTGTGGTAGAACCGCCGATCAGATAGAAATCTCCTCCTGTCTTAGTCACGTTAAAGGTAAGTGTTGTGCGCTCTGTTTTTTTCTTTCCGGTTTCTCTGGTAGTAATCTTTGCAGTATCAAGCTGATAAAGCTTTCCATCTTCTTCCAGACAGTAAAGAACCTTATCCGCGTCCCATTTTTCTTTCAGATTCAGGGTCAGCTTCGCAGGCGCTGCCAGATTCATCTTCTCCAGTGTGACTTTCAACGCATAAGGCGCATCATTGGCAAGCTTCTTTACCTCTTCTGTTCCATCTTCACTGCACTGTACCAGAAGTTTTTGCTCCACCGGATTCTGAATCTGGCTTCCATTGTAAGTCCATTTATAACTGATCCCGCTGTCCGTTTTTCCGGTAAAATAATACTTTTCGTCCTTTCCGGCGATCGTTTCCATCTGTGCCTGGGTGATGATTCCGTCCTCAGGAAGCTTTGTTTTCTGCTTCAAAGGTTCCACATCTGTATCAGAATCTTCCTCCGTGCTGTTTAAGATCTCAGCTCCTTTTTCGGAAAGCTGTGTCATGCCGTCATCCCCGCCGCCACAACCTGAGAGCGAACTTACCCCCAGAAACAGTGCAAGCCACAGGGCAAGTCCCTTTTTCTTTATCCTCATTTCTTCTTCCTCCGCTTCTTAATAAGAGCCCTCACTCCGGCCTTAATGCCGCTGCCTGCCAGTCCTCCCGCCAGAGCACCGCCTGCCGCAAAACCAAAGATCATACCATATTCTTTCTTCTTTGAGGTCAGACTTCCGGTTCCACTCTCCCCGGCAGTTTCCTGATATCCATCCTCACCGGTATCCATCTGTGAAGTCTCTTCCGACTCTGTATAAGGCTCTGCTTCGAAATCCCAGCCGCCGGAATTCTTATCCTTTGATGACTTACTGTTCTTTGATTTACTGTTTTTAGAATCCTTTGAACCGGAGCCACTATCCTTTCCTGAGCTTTCGGAACCCGTGGAGCTTTTGCTGCCGGAAGACTTACCACCCAGAGATTTCCCGGATCCACCCGGCGTTTTCGTATTGCCGCCTGACGGTGTTGTGGCAGGAACCGGCGTCGGGGTAGGAATCGGCGTGGGTTCTTTCAGACCGGTACCGGAACCATCTCCCTTGCCACCTTTTTTGATACTCACATCTGACATATCATAAAGGCTCGTCTTGCCATCCTTCAGGCGCTGGTAGGCAACCAGTGCGTAATATCCCTGCTCCGTAGCCATCCCGTCCAGAGTGCCTGCTGCCGCCCCGCCGTTATTTCCGGCACCCGCCTTTACATGCATAAATCCACTTCCATCGATATGATAGGAAAGAAGATTCTCTATTGTCCAGTGGCCGCCCTTGATGAAACGCGAATCCGTCTCCGGGTCAATCCCAAGGCTGCATAAAGCCGTGATGATCTGTGCACAGGACTCCTCTGTCTCCACACCCATCGTGGAATATCCACCGCTGTCGTTCTGCATTTCCGACAATTTATTCAGCCCTCTGTCAATGGCAGCAGTCACATTCTCATAACCTGATTTATGATAATACGGTGCCAGCGCCTGCAGTGTCATGCCGGTGATATCAGAATCTGCATTACTCCCCATCAGCGTCCATCCGCCACCCGGGAGTTCACTCTGCAGCAGGAAATTCACCAGCGCAGCTTCTGAGTTCTGTTCTTTGGCAGACGGATTATCAGGAAAAGAATATTCCGGATGACAGTTCACTGCCAAAAGCGCCCAGATAGGACCGTTTAATCCCTGTTCCTTTACCAGGCTAAGATCAGAAATGTACTGAAAAAGATTGTAACCTCCTACATTTCTGGCATCCTTTCCCTCTGCTGTCAGTACCAGAATTCTCTTGGAATATTCTGTATATTTAGATGTATTGGTAAGGATTCCCTTCTTCTCCTCAATATAGTTTGCTGTATGATTATAATAGGTAGCAAAATACTTCTCCTTCAGACTCAGGCCTCCTCTTGCCAGCCCCAGCACATACCATTCACTTCCCACCGAAGGATTGGTATCCGTGGCACGCATATAGGTACTGGTCTCAGCCATAACCTGTCCAACAGATTTCTTAAGGGCATTGGCTCCCTGCATGACCGTTACCTTACAGGAGGCCGTCATTTCCGGATGTTGTGTTACAGAAGCGGTAATCGTAGCTTTGCCATTCTTTACTGCTGTGACAACTCCCTTTTTGCTTACTTTCGCAACAGAAGTGTCACTGCTTTTCCATGTCACTGTATACTCTTCCGTAACCGATTCCGGTACCGGGACCACCTTCAGGGTGTATTTCTGCCCCCGGTTGATCTTAACGGATTTACTGTTAAGAGAGATTCCCTGAAGTCCTGCGGGGAAGTCAGCAATAATCAGATGGTTTAAAGTTCTGGCACTGTCCAGATAGAAGCGGTTATCTTCTGTCGTCTGAGGGGTCAGTTCCATAAACGAATCCCCGGTACTTCTAAGAACCCTCGGTTTCGTCAGACTCTCATATCCATCCGGGACAGGAAATGTCAGAGAGATCATCGTCATTGGCTGATAGCTTTCTCCTGTACGGATATCCGTATAGGAAATATTTATATCATAAAGAAGCTGTGGAAGAGTCCCCGGATATGCTTCGGAGAGCTCCTGTATAGTCTGTTCCTGATCCGGGTTCTCCTGCACATGGGTCTGCACATACCAGGGATTTCCCGTGGCGGTCACTCCACTGTCAGAAGAAATCAGTGCCGCAATACGGTTTCGGACAGTTTCAAGAGCCTCTTTGACTCCGGCATCAATTTCTGCCTGCTCCTCTTCTGTCAGACTGTCATAGGTGTCACTGGCAAGAAAGAACTTCGAGACCGTTTCTGAGGACAGATCAATTTCTTCGAGCGCCGCTGCTTCCTGAATACAGGAAATCATGGCTGGTATATCCAGCTTTTCTTCACCGGCTTCATTATTTTCTTCTTCATTTCCGGCCGCGCCATCGTCTGTCTCTGACTGAGATGGTTCGGTGTCAGACTGGAATTCATTCGCAGTTTCTCTGTCGTCAGAATCATCATGCTGTACAGGGACAGAAGTTTCTTCTGCCTCCCCGTGTATCTGCTCAGCCGGTGGCATCTGGGCTGCGGGTACAGGACATGCGGTCACAGCAATTCCTGTACTGAGAAGCAGTGCCATCCATTGTTTATTCATTTGTTTCCTCCGCGTTTTTAATCTAAAAAATTACATCCGGGTAAAATAGCACCCGCAATTCCTGAAATTACAAAATGACAGATGACTCTCCCCCTGTCATATAGCAGGTAGAAAGGACATCTGCCTTATTTTTTTGTATCATTCTTTCCAAATTTTGCAGCAATTATCAGAGCGATTATTACATTTATCAGAAAATTCCATCCATAAGTATCTTTCCATATGTTTAACAGGCAGCTCAAATCTGAAATTTTATTGTGGAATATAAATTCTCTTGATATAAATATAGCTGCCAGGCTCGCCAAAAACATTAATGAAATAGTCAGCAAAAATATTTTTATTTTATTCATATATATAAATTATACAGGATAGGAATCTGTAGACATTTTATATTCAGAAACTAATTTTGTTCTTGCTGAATCTGAATATATTGATATAATCACGCGCAATTTTGAACCATACATAGCTGTAATTGAAGTACCATATCCCTTTTTTTTGAATTTACTGTAATGTTCCTCTATACAATCACTCGCATAAGAAGAAATTCCCGCTCCAATTGCACTTCCTGCTATAGCTGCTCCTTCACCTCCGCAAGATCCAATTGCTGTTCCAGTTGCAGTTAACACAGCACTACATAATGCCTTTATAGTTTTCTTTTCGGTAGATACATTAAATGAAAAATCATACTTAGCGCGCTTCCATTGATTAAATTCCCGTGATTCATAATTATCAGCGCTTACAATATTTACATTGCTATCATTTGCATATACAGTAACTGTAAAAATTTGCAAAATCATACATAAAATTATAATTATAAATGCTTTTTTCATTCTCTTACCTTCTTTTGGGGTATGCAGTGTGTTGATAACACACTGCATACTGATTTTATTATTTAACAGTTACTTTTTTAATCTTTGAGAAAGAGCCATAAACTGCTTTTCCGTTTACTTTTCTGTAAGCACGTACTTTATAGTAACGGGTCTTTCCGGTGAGGAGGCTCTCGTCTGTCGCACCTGTACCTTTGGTGATCTTTATGCGGGTATAGGTACCATTTTGGGAATCGCTGGCATATACCTGATAGCCATCGGCACCCTTTACCTTACTCCATTCAAGCACTGCTGTCTTTGAAGTTGAGCCTGCGGACAGGGTCGGAGCAGAAAGTACTGCCTTTGCTTTCTCTGTTGCTGAATAGCTTCCGTATACTTTCTTTCCGCTTACATTGCGGTAAGCACGTACTTTGTAATAATAAGTCTTACCGGTAACTGCTTTCTTATCTAGGAATGTAACTGCGCTGTTCTTTGCAGTGGAACCAATCGCTGTATACTTGCCATCCTTTGAAGTGGAACGGTATACTCTGTATCCATTTGCACCGGAAACCTTATTCCATGTTACGCGGATCGTACTGTAGCTTTCAGAATTTGCCGTAGCAATCTTTACTTTGCCAAGTCTGGCTTTTCCTGCAACACCATCTTTGTCATAGCTGCTTACAGTCATCTCGCCCCATGCGTAAGAGTACGCCTTAACAGTATAATAATAGGTTGTTCCTGTAACTGCTTTCTGATCCTTATAGGAAATGTCTGTTACCCGGGATGCGATCTTCTTCCATCCGCTGTCTGCAGTTCTGCGGTATACCATGTATCCGTCTGCGTTATCCACGCTGCTCCAGCTGATCTGGACAGTCTTATAGTTGATTGCCTTTGTCTGAAGATCTGCAGGCATATCTGCCTTAAATGCACCCTGTTTGCCCGCAAGTTCAATGTGGTAATCTGCCACGATCGTCTTGATCAGCCCTAACTGCTTCGCATTCCACATATAGGACTTGCCTTCCACACTCATGCCGTCGATCAGCTTCTGAAGTGCTGCAAGCTCTGCTTCTACATTTGCAATGTTCTCTTTGGTAACAGCAGTCGGAAGATTGCTGATCCACTCATCTGCCTGCTGTGCATCTGAAATGTCCTTACCTGCCTTGTCAGCCTGTGCCGTCAGTGCTGCGATAACCTCTGCAAAAGTCATCTCCTGACTGCCGACTTTGACTTTCAGGCCTGCCATGGCATCTTCCTGTCCCTGATAATCCTTAGCATAACGGTCAAGGAAAGCCTTAACATCTGCGTAGGAATCTCTGTCTACCGGGTGATCTTTTACTGTTGCATAAATCTGTGCTGCTTCATCTGCGAAGAACTGCTGATATGCACTCTGGCCTTTCTCATAAGTCAGTGCCATGGCAAGAAGCTTCTCCATATTCTCAACCAGTGCGGTGTTCTCGCTTCTGAATTTCTTCTCTTCTGTTTCTGTTAATCTGTCATAAGCATTCTTGGCTTCTGCAATCTGTTTCAGCTCTGCTTCTGTAAGTTCACGCTTAGAGGTATCACCTGCTGCCGGAACTTCTTCATCAGAGGAGAAATCAACATCTGTCTGGACATCTTCAGTATCTTCAGCTGATTCTGCCTGAGGGATATCCACTGTCTCAGCTGCCTGCTCATCAACTTCATCACTGCTGAATGCGTCCGCACTTCCATCTGAGAAATCAGATTCCTCAGACTGTGCCGGTACCGCCTGTTCCTCTTCAACAGAAGCTGCCTCCTGTGCTGATGGAACTGTAGTCGGCTGAGGTGCCTCATATCCTCGTACTGTCTGCGCATCCGGGAGTGCTTTAAGCATTGCCTTGAGCGCATCGGCTTTCAGCTGGTAAATATAACCTTCTGCTTTCTCCAGAGAAGCTGTATTTGTAACCTGGGCTTTCTGCTGGTCATCAAGCGTATCATACAATGCTCTTGCATTTACCACATAAGCCTTCCAGTCATTCCAGATTTTCTCTGTCGGAACATTGTTATTCTTCTCTGTCAGTCTCAGAGGTCCGTCAGAAAGAGCGCCTGAAGATGAAGTAGTGATATTCAGTTCATCGATAAAGGAGATCACATAAGCAACCTTCTCATCCGTACTCTGTCTGCTGATAAACAACTCCGCTTTTTCAAGCTCTGCATAGTTTGTCACACGCTTCTTCTGATCTGCTGTCAGGGCATCATAAGCCGTTCTGGCTTCCACTACAAGAGCCTGTTTCTTCAGATAATTATCGGAAGTAACCTCACCGATCGCCTTGATCTTATCAACAACTGCAGCCGCAGCCTTCAGATCAGGGATCAGATTTCTCAGATACTGTAACGTACTGTAATTCGTAACCAGAGCCTTCTGCGCATCCGTAAGAGCATTGTACTCTGCCTGTACGCGGTCAAGAAGCTGCAGAACATACGGATCAAGAGTCAGTTCAGAAGAAGAAGGAAGCGCATCAATATCAGCGATAACCTTCTCTGCCGCTTTCTTATCCTTATCTTTCTGCTCCTGCTGTTTCTCGAGTTCTCTGATCTTAGCCTCTGCTTCAGTCAGCTTAGAGTAATTTGTAATTACAGATTTCTCTTCATCATTCAGTGAATTATAAAGAGTTCTTGCTTTCTCTACAGCCGCCTTGTCATCCATTGTCAGCTTATCCGCTGCTGGGATCGCATCAATGGCTGCCATAGCTTTTTCAATAGAATTACCTGAACCAGTCTCTGCTGCAAGAAGCTTTCTAAGTGTATCCTTGTTAAAGATTGCCTTGTGAGTTTCGTCTAATGCTTCGTAAGCGTCTCTCGCTTCTTTGATCTGCTTTTTCGTACTGTCATCGTTAAGGGCAAGGATCATGTTGTTAACTTTTTTTGTTGGAACAGTTACGTCTGTAAATTCCCAGAAGCTGGATGTTTTTTCATATTGTCTGATAAATGCATCCAGACCACGTGCAATCTGCGGAACATCATAATTTGTGAATCCATGAATACTTCCGTCAAAAACACCATCTACATCTACCAGATCAAAGAATGCATCAAGAATATTGTTTCCATTCTTAGTATATCCACTGGAAGAATCTAAAACATTTACACCAAACGTTCCTGCAAAAAGCATTGCCTGTGCATCATTCCATGCGTTGTTTCCATAAGACATACATCCTGTTTCAAATCCTGGTGTACAGAATGAACCTGTTGAACGTTGTGCAATTGCTGGAAGCTTATGTAATGCCTTGTCTACAGCTTCTGTTACATCATCGTAACCAGGCTTTTTGTACCAGAAAATAAGTGGCTGCCATCCCATGGTATTGTCGGCATTTGCAAAAATTTTGTCTTCGGCATTTGACAAAGCTTTTGCTGTATCATGTGCCCATTGGTTAAGTTCTGTATCTTTAAAAGTGTCAGCGGTATACCCACCTGCTTTTATTGCATTAATAGCATATACAGTTGTATAAGTAAGTTCTGTGCTTTTTCTTGATCCAACTGCCGAAAGAAGGTCTACAGACGAAATGTCCCTTGGATCATATCCAATAGCTTCAATAGCTAAAATTAATTTTGAAAGTTCTGTTGTCTTCCATTGAGAAACATCAGTTCCCTGATTTTTAAGTAACTGCAAATACTCTTTGGTATTTGCAAACCATTTGTCAAAATAATTTGTATCTCCATATGGAATATAGCCGCATCTAGCTGCTGTAAAAATGGCCCAAATATCTGTATTTTCATAGGATGGGGATTCTTTAGATCCAAAGGCATTTTTATTTTGGCAATAGTTCATAATAATGTTACAAGCCTTTTTAGCTTTTTCATAGTAAGATGGCCAATTACTTGGATTACTTGAGTTTCCCTTAGCTCCATTGTCTACAACTTCACCAGTACCGTCAACTACTTCAACTTTGAAACTATACCCATCTTCTTCTGCTTGTGCTTCTTTTCCATCTTTAAATTTCAAAATAGGCATATTAATCCATTCTACGCTTAATGGACGTTCGCCTAAAAAACTCGTATCAATTGTAGCAGATTTTATATCTTTCTTTACATCATCAGATGGCAAAACTACTTCTATACCATATTTTTCAATAATAGATTGTTGTTCATCAGTTAAATCTGTAAATTTTACACCTATCACATTTACAACATTATTATTACCGTCATCGTAAATATTCTTTTTTTCACCATTTATAATATCTACTTGATATGGGAAATGATAATTTTTAGCATAATCAACAAAACGATTATAATCTCTGGGTACGCTTGTACTCCATACTTTAGGTTCAGTGGAAGCCTGAACTTTAAGAGTTATTTCTTCGGTTTGTGGATTATAATATGGATAGCCATTATTATCTTCTGGGGAAATAGTCCATTTTTTATTAAAGTCAAACCCTTCATAAGTTCCCTGGTTTTTCATTTCAGACGTAGTTTTGCCAAAATCAGCATAATTAGGAAACTCTTTATTATTATCTCTATTTGTAATATATTCAGACATGATTTTAATGTCTGGCATATTTTCTTTATCATAATAACAATTGGTTGCACTTGCTGACGTACTAAAAAAACTTTTTCGTGTAAATGAAACACATAGATATCCCCATGTATTATCTTTTATTTTGGGTTCCAGTTCATCTGCTAATGACTTTATTGCTTCCGAATACTGTCCATATCCTATACAATTTTGGTAAGTTATTCCAGTATTAATTGTTCCTAATTGACAAAATTCAAATGATAAATCATTATCAACAATATCGTCAGCTATTTCTTCGATTGTTTTTTCACTCTGCAAATCGTAAGTTATTGCTATGGAAGAATCCATTAAAGTTCCGTTTCCCTCGATTGCACCTATATAAACATCTGTATCTTCATCGTCATAAATACAAGTTACGTTTCCTTTAATTGTTATTCCTTTTGCAATTCCATCACATCGCGAAAAGACAGTTTGAAATTCATCTGTTTCGCTATTATATGCATATGATTCATCAATTTGTACATTTATATTTTCTACAATTCCATTGTCATTTATACGAAAAGGAAATACAGCAATGTTTTCTTTTGCTTCTTTTGAAGCATATGTAATGGTGTGTCCTTTTCCGTTCAATATGCCGCCAAAACTAGATGTTGCTTCTGGAACATCTGAAATGTCAATGTCATTACATAGTATAACCGTTTTATTATTATAATTTTGTATATTTTCGATAAAATTATAATAATCTTGTTCTGTATTAATACAGTATTTCCCTGTTGAATCTTGTGATAATATATCTGAATTAGCTTTTACAAGATAGGCATTACTAAATAATAGAAAAGCTGAGAATATTAACTGATATAAGATTTTTTTTTCTTTTTTCTTTTTCTTCATATCTATTTACACCCTAAAATTAAAATAATATGAAAAAGACGAAGAACTAATGCTTTATAAAGTGAAACTTTATAAAGCATTAGTATCTTCATCTTTTTATTTGCTATTAAAATTTACTTTATTTCCAACCCGGAACCTGAATCCACTGATCTCCCTGCTGAACATAACTGGAAAATCCAAGATCTAATCCCATCATCATAGAAAAATCTAAGCATACAGTGTGTTCTTTAGTGTCGGAAAGTACAGTATCAACACCTAAGTTATCTGTATTACCATCAATAATAGTCATCCAACCTGAATAATTATTATAGTCTTTCTCAGAAAGCCAATCTGTTTTATGTACTATATTGTTCCAGGTTGAATTTTTTGTAACCTTCATGCTTTCTGTTTCTGTTGTATTAAGATTTGATAATTTGAAATATTTTCCTCTTCCGTTAGCAAGAGAGTTTGCTGTTTTATTTGCTGTACCATCATCTGCAAATACTTTCCCTAAATCGCTATTAGCATGATTTTCCATTTTAACAGCTGGAATATAATTTCCATACTGACCATCATACCAACTTAAAACTCCTTGATAATGATAAGTTTTACCATTTAAAGTCTCTTTTGTTTCAGTATCAGATCCCGAAACTGCTTTCAGAACATCTAGTGCAGTAACAGAACCGTTGGAATTTGTTACTGTAACAACTTTTTCTGGCACAATGTCTGGTGACGCACTATTTTTTCCTGTTAAACCAGTTGTCTTTATAGACACTTTTGCAGTTACTGTATCTGCCATAGCCGGTACTGCTGTGCTTCCTACCATTGTTGTTGCCATTAAGAATGCAATCACGCTTTTTCTTACTTTCATGTTCATTTTGTTTCCTCCTTAATTAAATGTATTATTTTTTTGCAGGTTATCCTGCAAAATATATCATTTCGCAGCCTTTTCAGACCACGTTTGATACCTGTTTTCCATAAGAAAGGGTATAAAAAATAAACCTCCGTTATGCCTACAGATATTTGTTTTTTATTTTTACTAAAGTCCGTCTCCTGACTTAAAGTTCCAACCTACTTGCTGCCCTTCTCGGAAAGGATCTTTCCAATGGTTTCGCAGTGTTCGTCCTTATTACAGTGGGGATGAAACCGTACCGGTATCTCACCGGATTTCCAAAAGCTAAAGATAAAGAGATAACGTTACTTCCGATATTCTGTTATCAAAGTGCAAAAAAAATCCCTGCCGGATTCGGCAGGGAATATCAATGTACAAACCAAGAATCCACTCCTATCCTTTATATTAAAGTATCCCTTATGAATACTTCTACAAGAATACAGTGAATTGCAGACTGAATATACTACAAGGGACGAAAGCCCTGTTTGGGATTCTCACCCAACGATTCTTCAATCATTACCGTAGTAATGAGCTGTACATGTGCGCTAAACGCTATTCGTTTTTTACGAAACCATCTTAACATTTTGTCCATAATTTGTCAATATCCCGATTACAAATAATTACTTCCCTTATTATCCCCGGAATACGTCTGAGAAAACACTCTTTTACAGAATCTCCACAATGCGGAATATACAAATCAAAGGAATGATCTTCCACACCTCTGTTGTGAATTACTCGGCAACTGAGTTACCAGAGCATCTGAATTAAGGCGGGATACCGCCTTTTTTCAGGGTGCATCCATGGCACCACTACTGTTTGCTCTTTAGAGCTATACAGCTACTTTTATTATTTCCGGTGTTTTCAGTCCGGTTACGGACAGTTCTTTTTTTACTCCGGATACGGAGTGATATTTTCTCAGGATATTATATGCGCCTACGGCATCTGCGTTATAGGTTCTGTTTCCCTCTCTGTACAACCCTCTCTCTTTCCGTTTGGACGGCTCTGCATATCTTTTCCCTACTTCCGGTGACAGCGGACTGCACTGGCTGGTATAACTTTCTTCCTAAAGTAACGAGAATGCGACGCGCAATTATTCAAAACCAAAAACATTACCTGCAAATCATACAAATCCCCACACATCCAATAACCAGCGCACAGAAAAGAAACGCTTTCCCTGCGCGTCCCCTCCCTGATTTTGTCTCCCCCTCAAAAAATTTGTTGTCTTTTCTCCAAAAAAAGTGTATAATACAATTTAATCGAACATTCATTGACAATTACCGGTTTTTAGTTCTGTCAGTCACGGTATAGAAATGTCGGACTTTCAGCTAAGAGGGAATCAGGTCAGAATCCTGAACAGTCGTGCTGCTGTATACGTGCAGCCATATCTCATATCCATTGCATCGTTATGCGAGAAGGAGAGACATGGCGTTACTGCGTGAGTCAGAATACCTGCTATAAACTGCCGCCATTAACTACACGCAATAGGAAATGGAAGGGTGATCTTCTTTAGTGTTCTCTTTTTTACAGAAGTATCATCCTTACATATGTTTTCTCTGTTCCTTTTAAGGAATATAGAACACCGGCAGTTATCGGTACCTTGTTATTTTTATCATAGTCCATACTACTCCCATGCAGAGAAAACAACATTGTCTATCAGCAAAGGAGTATTTTTTTATGTCAAATTCTCTGACACTTACGCGTCGTAACTGCGGACAGTATATTGAGAAGAATATGGAACTTCCACAAAACTGCCGCTCTATCTCAGCAGAAACCTTTTTTAACAGACCTGATATTCGTTCTGTGGTATTTCCCTATGAAATGGAACAGATTGGAAACAAAGCCTTTCAGGGATGTTCCCGGTTAAGCAGAATAGAGCTTCCTGAACATCTGCAAAAACTTGGCATAGGGGTATTTTCAGACTGCATTTCTCTGAAAAAAGTCAAAATTCCCGCCAGCCTTACCAGTATTCCAAAAAATGCATTTAACAATGGCCGAAAACTGAACAGTCTGGAGTTCGCCCCGAACAGCAAACTGACATTTATCGGTCCGAATGCCTTTTCAGAATGCGCTACTCTTACGGAAGTTGTTTTCCCTGCCTCTCTGGAAGAAATCGATGACAGGGCTTTTTATAAATGTAAGAAACTGAGTTGTATTTCTTTTCCGGGGGGGGGATTTAAGGGTTATCGGAAAGCAGGCTTTCTATTTCTGCGGAATGGATTCGCTGCAGCTGCCTGATTCGCTGGAAGTTCTTGATGAGAGTGCTTTTTTTAAGTGCTGTAATCTGACCTCTGTGGTGATTCCGCCCAATGTCAGATACCTTGGAAAATGGATCTTTCATGGATGTAACCGCCTGCAGTATCTGGAGATTCGCCATGATCCTGAATTTATCGGGGAATGGATCATCAACAAAGCGGCTACAATCCGCTGTTATAAAGGTTCTAAAGTAGACAGATACTGCCAGCAGTCAGGATTCAAAGTAGAATACTTTTCCTAATAACAACAAAATCTGTATTGAACAGACAAAAAAGAGGAATGTTTATGAATGATACTTTTACTTATTTTCAAAAGAAGGGATGTACTGTTTTTTCTTTTCCGGGAAAAACAAGGGTTCTTAGCACCAGTCCTCTTAATGGCGGGATCACTGCTCATCTCACGCATGCTTTAAATATCAACTGCATGAATGGTGCCTATGAATGTGAAATGCTTGGAAACACCTATGAGGAAGACCTGAACATTCATACAAAAGAGCTGGGAATTGATCCGCAGACAGCAACCGCACTCAGCACAGCGGCATGGACTGAACTGTGTGCTGTTGAGAAAATCTGTTATCAGGAGTTATCCGTGACTGCTGCTGTTACAGGGGGAATTGATTCAAACGGAATGTGTCCGGGAGATCCTTCTTCTTACTATGAAAGAAACGGCGCTTACGAGATGCTGCCACCCGGTACGATCAATGTTTTTATCTATATCAATCAGAATGTTACAGAGGCAGCCATGGTCCGCTCAATGATGATTGCTTCGGAGGCAAAAGCAGCGGCCGTTTCACATCTCTTACTTGGAAGCTGTTATTCAGAAGAAATCGCGACAGGTTCTGGTACTGACGGAATGGTGATTGCCTCGGCTATGGAGGGAGAGCTGACACTTACCGATGCCTCCGGACATTCCAAGCTTGGAGAGCTGATTGGCAGGGCAGTCCGTATGGCAGTAAAACATGCCCTGATGAAACAGACAGCTGCCTGTGGTCCGAGACAGTTTCAGGTTCTTGTTCGTACTGGCAGATATGGAATCACCCCGGGAACTCTGTGGGATTTTTATACAGAGCATGAGATTCTTTTTCATGCATACAATATTAGTTTTAAGAAAGCTTCTGAGCTGGAAGGAATACTTCTATCGCGAAACAGAAACAGCAATCTGGTTTTATGTGTGTCTCTTTATCTTCATCTGATGGATCAGCTTCGCTGGGGACTAATCATGGAACCGGAGGCTGTCCGAGAGGGAAAAAGGCTGCTTCTTTATGGACTGTACTGTGGACGGGATACTTATCTGGGCGATGTTTATCCTGAAGATGTATGGAAGAACGAAGTACTGAAAACATTTTCACTTAAAGAACAGCTGATTTATATTTTAATCTGTTATTTTTCTGTCAGATCATAGTTGGATCATCACATTTTTATGGTAAAAATATTCTATGCCTGCTTTCTCCTGATGAAATACAAAAGGGAAGTGAATAGAATAAGTTCAATGTCCACTCACTTCCCTCCTGAAATCGTTGAAATCTATATACACATTATAAGGGAAAAGCCGCAAAAAAGCGAATCCGGGTGGTTGTGGATAAAGTAAAAATGACGGATAAAAAACAGTACATAACATCAATAAAAAAATTTAAAATTCGTCATTTTTACTAATGCCCTATGCAAGGGTCTGAACAATAACCTAACATCAAGCATCAGGTAAACTAATAAACAGCCTGAAGAAAACTCTCCAGACTGTTTTTATCATTTCTGTGCAAAATACTCTTTTGTAAGTGTAATGGCAGTTCCTGAAAGCAGGAATACACCAATTAAGTTGGGGATTGCCATGAGACCGTTGAATGTCTCAGCAATGCTCCAGAGAAGTCCCAGATTTACAGTTGCACCAAGGATTGCCACTAATGAATAGGCAATCATAAATGGGCGGATAACTTTTGCAGAGAATAAGAATTCAATGCAGCGTGCTCCGTAAAGTCCCCATCCGATAATCGTTGAGAACGCAAAGCAACACATGGCAACTGCTGTAAAGATAGAAACCCAGCCTCCGTATGTAGCAGTAAATCCGGAAATTGTAAGTTCTGCGCCTGCCGCTGCACCGTAATTTACCGGCACGCCGCTTACAAGGATCACAAGTGCTGTCAGAGTACAGATCACGATCGTATCTGCAAATACCTCAAAGATACCAAACATACCCTGTTTTACAGGTTTGCTTGTATCTGCACAGGCATGAGCGATAGACCCTGTACCAAGTCCGGCTTCATTGGAGAAAATACCTCTGGAAACACCCTTTTTCATACTGAGGAAAAAGCTTCCGATCACACCTCCTGTCACTGCTGACGGATTAAAGGCTCCATAAACAATATCATGGAAAACTGCCGGAACTCTTCCGATATTTAAGATCACAACACCCAATGCAAGTACAATATAAAACAATGCCATAAAGGGCACCAGCTTCTCGGAAACACTTCCGATTCGCTTGATACCGCCCAGCAGTACCATACCAACCAGCAGCGTGATCACAATTCCAAGGATCAGATTCAGTCTGCCTGTGGAAGACTCTGAAATCACATTGAAGTTAATAAGAGCTGTATCAATTGCTGTTGTAATGGTATTTACCTGAGTAGCATTACCTGTTCCAAATACAGTCAGTACACCGAATGCAGAATAAAGAACTGCAAGAAATCTCCAATTCTTTCCCAATCCGTTCTTAATATAATACATAGGTCCGCCTACATAATCCCCATGTCTGTTTCTCTCACGGAAATGTACTGCCAGAGTAACCTCTGTAAATTTCGTGCACATTCCAAGGAGCGCGGAAATCCACATCCAGAATACAGCTCCCGGTCCGCCGATGGCGATAGCTCCGGCAACACCGGCGATATTTCCAGTACCTACTGTACCTGCCAACGCAGTACAGACTGCCTGAAAAGGTGTCATGGAACCGTCAGAGGCCTCTTTTTTCTTAAAAATTCTTCCCAGTGTGGTTTTAAGCGCATACGGGAATTTGCGGATCTGGACAAAACCAGTCCGCAGGCTCAGGTAAAGCCCTACGCCGATAATACAGATCATAGCCGGGACACCCCAGATAAAATTATTTACGACGTTATTGATGGATTCAATTGTCTGAAGCATGTTAAATAAACCTTTCTTTCGTGTAATAATAACAGTTTAGCACTTTTTTCACCGTATGTACAGAAAAATTCTATTAAGATAAAGCATTAAAGCACAATAAGTTAACAGCGCAAACAGATACGATCAGCCGCTCCACTGCTTGCCATACCCATATCACTGCTTCACAGTTTGAGCAAAAGTCAAAATAACGTATAAATTTGTCATAATTTCAGTAGCATTTCCTCACCCAAACCTCTATTATTGTAAATATGAAATCAAGGAAAACATATGTGTATTTTCCAATAGCACTTAAGCGTTTCAGTCATTAATTTAACACTTTTCAACCTAAGGAGGACATGACAAAATGATTCAGAAATATACTTACGGGACCCCATTTGAAACCGATGCCATCGTAACTTCTATCCCGGCTTCTGAGGGAACTCCTGCATACGGAACTATCTCCACAGAGAACGGCTTCTCTTTTACTTATGACATGGATGACAACGATGTTGTCTATGGTCTGGGCGAATCAAACCGCGGAATCAACAAACGTGGATATGTTTATGAAAGCAACTGCTCCGACCAGCCAAACCATACAGAAGATAAAATCTCCCTCTACGGAGCACACAACTTCCTCGTAATCTCTGGAAAGCAGACTTTCGGTCTCTTCGTTGATTATCCAGGAAAACTGAAGTTTGATATCGGTTACACACTCTCTTCCCAGTTAAAGATCACCTGTGAGGATGCAGACCTTTATCTGTATGTGATCGATGGTGAAACTCCTTACGATATCGTAAAACAGTTCCGTAAAATCATCGGAAGAAGCTATATCCCGCCTAAATTCGCATTTGGTTTCGGTCAGAGCCGCTGGGGATATACAACTGCTGACGACTTCAGAAAAGCCGCTGACGGATATCGCGAAAACAATATTCCAATCGATATGGTATACATGGATATCGATTACATGGAAGACTACAAAGATTTCACAGTCAATCAGGAAAACTTCCCTGACTTTGAAGCCTATGTCAATGAAATGAAAGAAAAAGGCATCCACCTTGTCCCGATCATCGATGCAGGTGTCAAGGTAGAGGCTGGCTATGATGTTTATGAAGAAGGCGTTGAGAAGAACTACTTCTGCAAACGTGAAGACGGCAGTGATTTCGTTTCCGCTGTATGGCCGGGCTGGACTCATTTCCCGGATGTCCTGAACGCAGATGCCAGAGCATGGTTCGGACAGAAATATGAACGTCTCATTTCCAAAGGAATCGACGGTTTCTGGAATGACATGAACGAGCCTGCAATGTTCTGCACACCGGAAGGCGTTGCTGAATTAAAAGAATACATCAAAGACAACTTCATGGACAATGAAGAAACATCTGGATTCGTTCTTGGCGCAAAGGTAAAAGGACTTGCAAATAATCCGGAAGATTACAAACGCTTCTATCACAATGTAAACGGTCAGAAGATCCGCCACGACAAGGTACATAACCTGTTTGGCTATAACATGACCCGTGCAGCAGGTGAAGCATTTGAAAAAATCGCACCTGGCAAACGTTTCCTGATGTTCTCCCGTTCCTCCTATGTGGGAATGCACAGATACGGTGGAATCTGGATGGGAGACAACAAATCCTGGTGGTCACACATCCTTCTGAACTTAAAGATGCTTCCATCCCTGAATATGTGCGGTTTCCTTTACACAGGTGCAGATCTGGGCGGTTTCGGTGCAGATACCACACGTGACCTGGTACTGCGCTGGCTGGCACTTGGTGTATTCACACCTCTTATGAGAAACCACTCCGCTCTGGGAACCAGAGAACAGGAAGCTTACCAGTTTGAAAATATCGAAGACTTCCGCCATGTGATCGGTGTCAGATATCGCCTTGTTCCATATCTGTACAGTGAATACATGAAAGCAGCATTAAACGACGACATGATGTTCCGTCCGCTGGCATTTGACTACACAGACGATGCATTCGCAACTCAGGTAGAGGACCAGCTTCTCCTTGGAAACGAAATCATGATCGCACCTGTTTATACACAGAATGCAAAAGGCCGCTATGTATATCTGCCAGAAGAAATGATGTTCGTAAAATTCCTGCCTGACGGAACAATTTCTCAGGAGATTCTTGAAAAAGGACATCACTATGTAGAAGTTGCCCTGAATGAAGTTCCACTGTTTATTCGCAAAGGAAAAGCAATCCCGGTTGCTGATGTTGCGCAGACAGTAAAGGATATCGATCCTTCTACTATCCGCATGATCGGATATGAGGGAGCTGAATATGACCGTTATGATGATGACGGAGTAAGTGCTCTGTAATTTAACCAAATCAATCAGATTTACCTGCCTCAATTGCAGGAATTACCAGACAGCAGTTAGAATTGAACGAGATGTCACCTCATAAAAAATAAAAAGAAACAGTCACATACATCTGATGAATATTGAGATATTCACTCAAGTATGTGACTGTTTTCTTTTACATTGTTATTCTTTGTCTTTATTTGCCAAAACAATATAACGGTAAATTTCTGTAAATGGGATCTCTTTTTCTCTGCTCAACTGTGCAACGCTCTCATATTCCGGATAAAGCTGCTCTTTTCCATTCAAAGTGCATACCTTTGCCAGAACTTCTCCCCATGGAGTCGGAAGGGTTCTCGTTTCTCTGGGAAGAATCGTACGTTCCATTCTGCTATAACGAATTCCAATCGTAGTAGTTTCTTCAAAAATAATATTCTGAAGCGTTTCCATATCTTCTTCCTTACAGATCACATTCAGAACCCATGCAGGTCTGTTCTTTTTCATAAAAACAGGCACATAATGCACATCTCTGGCACCGGCTTTCATCAGACGTTCCATGACAAATCCCAGAACTTCTCCACTGCAGTCATCAATGTTTGTCTCCATCTTGATAATCGTATCTTTGGTTTCCTGATTTTCAGCTTTCGGATTATTTCCGATTTCCGCGTTTTTGAATTCTTCTGTCTGAGCCTTTTCTTCATCTATTTCTGCGCTCTGTGAGATAATCATTGCCCTTAGGATTCCCGGACACTCATACTGGCGTTTACCTGCACCGATTCCAATCTTCTGGATTTCAAATGTTTCCGGAAGTTTATCCTTTGTTTTTACTGCTGCCACTATCGCCGCACCTGTAGGCGTTACAAGTTCACCTTCTACCTCTGTCATTTTCAGATGTAAATGATTGGCACTTACTATATTTGCAACTGCCGGAACCGGGATTGGCAGGATGCCATGCTGACAACGGACAGTTCCACGTCCCTCGCAGAGAACAGGAACGATCACCTCTGTAACATCCAGATTATCCAGGCAGACTGCCACAGACACAATATCCACAATAGAGTCCACTGCTCCCACCTCATGAAAATGCACCTGATCCACAGGCACATTGTGTGCTTTACTCTCTGCCTCTGCAAGAATTTCAAATATACGCAATGCGATCTTCTTTGCATTCTCAGTCATTGCGCTATGCTCTATAATATAGGTAATTTCTTTTATTCCACGGTGCTCGTGATGGTGATGGTCTTGCGCTGTTCCTGTGCCATGGGCGTGATTGCTCTCATGGCCTTCATGATGATGTCCATGCAGATATTCCATATCATGGTCATGATTTTCATGCTCTTTATCCAGCACAACATCAAAATCACATGCATCTATTCCGGACTTCACAACTCTGCTGATCTTTGTCTCAAATCCTGATACCTTAAGACTCTTCAGCACCCTGTCCAGCACTGAGCGGTCAGCTCCCAGATCAAGAAGAGCCGCAACCGTCATATCACCACTTATCCCTGAATAACATTCCAGATATAATGTTTTCCCCATAATCAATTTCCTTTCTCATCTGTACCTGCTGCCAGACGGTTGATCTGTGTTGCCAGATAGCCGGCACCGTAGCCGTTATCAATATTCACCACAGCAATCCCATTCGCACAGGAATTGATCATGGTAAGAAGTGCCGAAAGACCATGCATACTTGCACCATAACCCACAGAAGTCGGTACTGCGATTACCGGTCTGCTCACCAGACCGCCCATCACACTGGCAAGAGCTCCCTCCATTCCCGCAACTGCAATTACACAGTTCGCACTCTGGATTGTCTCCAGTCTGGAAAATAAACGATGCATTCCGCTGACTCCCACATCATAAATCCGTTCAACATTTGTACCAAAATATTCCGCTGTCTGTGCAGCTTCCTCAGCAACCGGAATATCTGCAGTTCCTGCTGAACACACGGCGATCTTACCAATACGCTTCTTATCTTTCTTTTCAACCTTTAAGATGCGTGAGATCGGATCATATTCTGTTTCCGGAAACTTCTCTTTCACCAGTTCATACTGATGTTGGGAAGCTCTGGTTCCAAATACCTCGCCGTCTTCTCTGTATAATCTTTCAAAAATATTCAGAAGATGTTCATCTGCCTTATTACTGCAGTAGATTACTTCTGCGAAACCGGTTCTTGCCTTGCGGCTTGTATCCAGCTTCGCATATCCCATTTCTTCATAACTTTCTTTCTTAAGGATTCTCTCTGCCTCTTCTACAGATACAGAACCACTTTTTACACTTTCAAGAATTTCCTGTAAGGTCATGGATTCCTCCTTTTAGAACACCACCTGCACCAGAAACATACAGACAACCGTTCCCACTATAATACTGAGCAGCGTATTTCTCTTCCACAAATGAAGATTTTGCTGTTATCATTCTTTATCCTTATCAACGCCCTTATTTCCACGCTGATCATAGTCATCCAGGAAATTATAATATTCTCCATCTTTATGATATCCCATAACAGTACGAAGATTAATATCCCGCACACTGTTAAAGATATTCGTCTCGATCACACTACTTGTATTTCTAAACTGTGCAACCAACTCTTTCATCTCATCACGCTTGGAACCACGTCCGCCCCCACAGCTTACACAGTTCTCGGTGAAACGGCATGCACACTGAATGAAGTGCAACCCATTAGTATCTCTCCATGCCTTGATCGCAGATTCCTTGATCAGATACATGGGACGGATCAGTTCCATTCCCTCAAAATTCTGACTGTGCAGCTTCGGCATCATAGTCTCCACCTTACCACTGTACAGCATACCCATGAGGATTGTCTCGATCACATCATCAAAATGATGTCCCAGCGCAATCTTATTACATCCCAGCTCCTTGGCATGAGAATACAGATAACCACGTCTCATTCTCGCACAAAGATAACAGGGATTATTCTCAATTTCTGCCACTGTATCAAAAATATCACTTTCAAAAACCGTAAGAGGAATTCCCAGAAGCTCTGCATTATCCTGAATAATCTTCCAGTTATCCGCATTATAGCCCGGATTCATTACCAGAAACACCAGTTCAAAATGAATCTTCCCATGGCGCTTCAGCTCCTGAAGCAGCTTCGCCATCAACATAGAGTCCTTACCACCTGAAATACAGACAGCAATCTTATCTCCCTCCTGAATCAGCTGATACTCATTCAAAGCCTTGGTAAACGGTCTCCAGACCGTCTTTCTGAACGTCTTGATAATACTGTGCTCAATCTCTTTCGTCTTCAGTTCCTTCTGCTCCTTAGCATCATTCTCCATAAAACGGCTCAGAGAAAGTCTCAGATACGCACGATATCCACCTTCAATATTCACAGCCTCATACCCTGCATCACTCAGCTTCTCCACACAATCCCGGCTTCTGTCCCCCGTATGACAGAGAACATACACCATCTTCTCCCTGTCCACAGACTCCATTCTTTCCTCAAACTCATCCAGCGGAATATTCACTGCCCCCGGAAAAGATCCCCTGCTGTACTGATCCGCCGGCCGCACATCCACGATCGTAATCTTAGAAGAATCAATCTTCTCCAGCTCTTCCACACTAATTGTATTCATATATAACCTGCCTTTATCTATTAAAATCAATCACTTACCTCTGATGAATCACCCTGTATTTCCGCCCAATTCACCAGCCATCATTATACTTTGAAACCCCATGATAGTCAACATATTCCCTCGCCGTTGACTCCTTTCTCACAGCCACAGTTACTGTTCACTCCGTTCACAGTAACGAATGATTTTCCAAACACCTTTTAACCTCATTATATACGATTCATTTTTTTCAGACAACCTTCTCAGATATATAAAATTAAAACCTCCCGGTTGAAATTTTTTTCTTATTATCGCAGACACAAAAGGAACAGAGCCAACGCCCTGTTCCCTTTTTATTATTTATAAACTTTTACACCAAAGGATTCATGAATGATAGTACGAGCCTCTTCAATGGTTTTAAACTCTTCTGCTTTCAGCATCTGTGCTGTGATATTTCCGATTGCAGTTGCCTCTCCTGGACCTGCATGGATTTCTTTCTTTGTTGCCTTTGCAGTCAGCTCATTGAGATATCCTGCGTTGGAACCGCCGCCCACGATATGAATACGGCTGTAAGTCCTGCCTGTCATCTCTTCCAGCTCTTTTGCTGTCTTTGCATAGCATTCCGCAAGACTTGTGTAGATAACTGTTGCAATCTCTCCCAGAGTTTCCGGAACCTTCTGTCCTGTTCTGCGGCAGTAATCCTTAACTTCCTCTGTCATATTGTCAGGAGAAAGGAAACACTCATCATTTGCGTCTACTCTTGACGGGAAATCCTTTGCTTCCTCTGCCATTGCGCAGATTTCTGCAAAGCTGTATGCATCATTTACTTCATGACGCACAGACTGGATCATCCAGAGTCCCATGATATTCTTCAGGTAACGGAAACGGCCTGCATAACCGCCTTCATTTGTGAAGTTCATCTCACAGCTCTTCTCAGAGCAGTCAGCTTCTTTTCTCTCAATTCCCATCAGTGACCATGTTCCGGAGCTGATGTAGATAAAATCATCGTCATTTGCAGGAACTGCCAGTACAGCGGATCCTGTATCATGTGTTGCAGGTGCAACCACTTCCAGATCAAAGCCCACTTCTTCTCTGATCTTATCTGACAAATGTCCGATGCCTGTTCCGGGCATGATCAGCTTCTGAAACATTTTTCTCGGATAACCGAGCATATCGATCAGTTCATAATCCCAGTCCTTAGTAATCGGGCTTACAAGCTGTCCTGTCGTAGCTTCTGTGTACTCACAGGTTTTCTGTCCTGTAAGAAGGAAATGGAAATAATCCGGCACATGAAGAAGTGTCTCCGCCTGTTCCAGATATTCCGGATGTTTCTTTTTCACTGCCATCAGCTGATAGATCGTATTATAATCAGCTTTCTGGATACCTGTTCTTGCATAGAGATCTTTCAGGGAAATTGCCTTATAAACTTCTTTATCCATTCCCTCTGTACGGTGGTCACGATATCCTACTGTATTTCCAAGAACATTGTCATTTTTGTCCAGAAGTACGAAGTCAACGCCCCATGTGTCCACGCCCATACTTACCGGAATCTTGCCGATTTCTTTACATTTCTTCAGACCATTTACTACCTCTTTGAAAAGACGGTCAAATTCCCAGCAGAGTTCTCCGTCTTTCTTTACCATTCCATTCTCAAAACGATAAATTTCTTCCAGAACCATTTTTCCGTTTTCCATATGTCCAAGGATATGACGTCCGCTGGATGCTCCGATATCTACTGCTAAATAATATGCTGCCATTGCAAAACCTCCTCAATATATGAATTTATACGCTCTTCATATCTGATGATTTCATTTTATCTCAACTTACTCCCCCAAAATAAGAACCTTGTTTGTCTGAAAAAGTGTCCTTATTTGCTATTTTGAAATCTATCGTCGAAATAAGTATCTTTACAACTTAATAAAATCATCATTTCCAATCATTGTTTTATTGTTTGAACAACAACGCCGCACTTGCCATACGGCAGTGCGGCGTCTGTATTTGTATTAATAATTAATACTTAATTCTAAGGATTCATTTCCTCTCGATATTTACTTATCGATTAGTCATAAAGGTTAGGAGCGATTTCTTCGCTGTCCATGTTTGTGGAATCATACCAGTATCCATCTGTAGGAACATCTTCAAGTTCCTGTCCGTTAGCTGCTGCTGTCAGAGCGTAGATTGCATAGTAACCCATCATCAGAGGAGACTGTGTAACAGCACCGATGAATGTTCCATCCTGTACAGCGGCTTTAATGATAGAACCAGCATCGAAACCAACACCGATAACATCGCCTGCTCCTGCGTCAGAACCAAGAACGTTCAGGTTAGCATTAGCTGCAAGAACACCTTCTGCTGCTGTCTGGTTGGAACCGAAGATAGCGATGCAGTTTTCCTGAGAAAGGATTGCCTGAGCCTCTGTTGAGCAAAGCTCTACAGTTGTCTGTGCAGGAACAGCGACCTGGATAACAACGTCTGCGTCTGCTTCTTTTGCATCTGCACCTTTAGCTGCGTTTACATAGAACTCGTTACCTTTAACTGCAACTGTTTTTCCGTCAGCCTGAAGCAGTTCGATCATTTTGTCAATAAATCCGCCGCCACGCTGCTGAATATTCTGACCTGTAGCATCCTGGTTAACTTCACCGATGATAACCTGTCCATCTGCATTAGCTACAACATCTTTGATCGCATTGTACATGTTTTCAGCTGCAACAGAACCAGCCTGTGCGTTGTCTGTACAAACTTCACATACTACAGAGCCTTCCGGAGCGTCAGCGATACCTGTATCAAATGTTACTACCGGGATTCCTTTGTCAACGCATTCCTGAAGTGCATCAAGAACGGAAGAAGTATCGCATGCAGCAAGACCTAAACCTGCCGGCTTTGCAGCGATTGCTGTGTTGATCATGTTAACCTGGTCAGCGATATCAGATTCACTGTTTGGTCCCTGTGCCTTGTATGTAACACCAAGTTCATCAGCAGCTTTCTTCATACCTTCCTGAGCTGCATCCCAGTATGTAGACTGGAAAGATTTAACCATCATCGGGAAATCATAAGCTTCATTAGCTTTCAGATCTTTGAACTGTTCCGGCATATCGGCTGCCATAACGCTTGATGCGGACATTCCTGCTACCATTGCTGCACACATAACTAATGCGATCACTTTTTTTGCTTTCATTTAAAATTTCCTCCTTTTAAATATACATTTTTAATATAGTTTTTTTATAAATGATACCCCGGAGGCTTCCTCTCTCGTTCCGCCTTCCCCAAAATACACATATGACAATACTGTCGCCGAACATCCCCTGGAAGCCCTCCGTTGTTTCATATCCTGCTGTTTTGCATCTGTCGTAAGATGCATTTTTCTTTATTCAGTTTTGAAAATTATTTTGCTGCTGCTTTCTTTTCTTTCATGATATCGATCAGTACTGCAATGATAAGAACTGCACCTGTAATGATCTGCTGCCAGTTTGCCTGAAGTCCGATATATGGAAGACCGGTTTTCAGAAGCATGATAACGAAGATACCGGCTAAAGTACCGATTACTGATCCATAACCACCTGTTGCTGCAACACCACCTACGAATACTCCACCGATGGCATCCATTTCAAGTCCAGCACCGGTACCAGGCTGTACAGTTGGTGTAACTGCCGCATATGCGATAGCTGCAAGACCTGTGAAGAGTCCGCATACTACATATACCATAACATGATAGAATTTAACGTTGATTCCCGAAAGAGCTGCTGCTTCTTTATTGGAACCGATCGCGATCGTATAACGACCGAATTTTGTATGATTCAGAACATATTCCATTACAAGGACCAGAATGATCATCCATAAGAAACCGATAGGATAACGGGAAGCACTTCTTCCTGTTCCAACTGTAATCTTAAAGATTGAATGGAACCATCCGCCCTCCTGTGTAAGTCCCGGCCAGGGAGTGGCACTGCACAGGGATCCTGCACCTCGGGTAATCATACAGGTACAAAGTGTTGCAAGGAATGGCGGCAGGTTCATAATACCGATCAGCACACCATTTGCTGCTCCTACAATAATTCCAAGTACAATGCAAAGTAACATTGCAAGTACAACCGGAAGATTATTATTTCTTACCAGAGATCCTGCGATCAATGCGTAACATACCATACCTGTTCCGATTGACAGGTCTACACCTCCTGTAATAAGAGGGAATGTAACACCGATTGCCATCAGAAGATCATAATATGAGAAATCCAGCATACTCAGGATTGTGGTATACTGTCTGAACTCCCTGCTCTTAAAGGAGAAAATTGCAAACAGTACAATAATAACCAGTAATACAATAAATCTCTGATCACTTAAAATACTTTTTTTCTTCTTAGTCATGACTTTCCTCCTTAATTGATGTTCCGTGTTGCATGATTCATAATGTGTTCCTGTGTAGCTTCGGAAATATCAATATTTCCTGTAATCTTACCTTCACACATAACGATAATACGGTCACTCATACGGAGAACTTCTGTCATTTCAGAAGAAATCATGATAATAGATTTACCTTCTGCAGCCAGTCTGTTCATTAACTTGTAAATTTCATTCTTGGCACCAACATCAATACCTCTGGTCGGCTCATCAAAAATAAGAATCTCACTGTCTCGTGTCAGCCATTTTGCGATAACGACCTTCTGCTGGTTACCACCGGAAAGATTGACTACCAGCTGCTCGCAGTTTGGAGTTTTGGTTGCCAGCTCTTTAACGTATTTCTCTGAAACCTCTTTTTCTTTTGATTTATTAATGAAGATACCACTGGTAAATTCTTCCATGGTTGCCAGCGTAGTATTCTCTGTTACAGATTTCTGTACGACACAACCATATCTTCTTCTGTCCTCTGACAGATAACCAATACCATATTTAACTGCATCCTGAGGACTGTTGATAGTTACCTCGCGAAGCTGTCCGTCTTTTCCCCTTATAGAGATCTTTCCACTCTGTTTCGGGTCAGCACCAAACAGTGCTCTTGCTGTCTCAGTACGTCCGGCTCCCATCAGTCCTGAGAAACCAAGAATCTCACCTTTGCGAAGTTCAAAGCTTACATTCTGAACCATCTTACCTGCATTCAGGTTCTCTACCTTAAGAACAACAGGTGCATCCGGTGCAACCATGCTGTGTTCCTTAGGATCTTCATAAATGACACGTCCAACCATCATGTTGATGATGTCTTCTTTTGTACTGTCTGCTGTGATCAGCGTTCCTACATAACCACCATCTCGCATGACTGTTACTCTGTCAGTGATCGTTTTGATCTCATCCATACGGTGGGAAATATAAACGATTCCAAGACCTTTCTTACGAAGATCACGGATAATCTCGAATAAGTCTGCAATCTCTTTCTCTGTCAGTGCTGCTGACGGCTCATCAAAGATAATAACCTCTGCTTTGTGGGAAATAGCCTTTGCGATCTCACACATCTGCTGTTTTCCGACGGTAAGATTGTTCATCTTTTCTTTTGGATTGATTTCAATGTTCAGTTCCTGAAAGAGTTTTTTGGAATCTTCGATCATTTTCTTATCATCAATGCTGAACCCTTTCTTTGGTTCACGTCCGATAAAAATATTCTGAGCTACGGTAAGATCACCTACCATGTTCAGCTCCTGATGCACGATTACAACACCTGCATCCTGCGCTTCTCTTGTGTTATGGAATTCAGTTTCCTTTCCTTTATAGGTAATGGATCCTGAATCTTTCTGATAAATACCGGTAAGAACTTTCATCAATGTAGACTTTCCGGCACCGTTTTCTCCCATAAGAGCATGTACTTCGCCGCGTTTCACTTCAAAATTAACGTGATCCAGAGCATGAACTCCAGGAAAGGACTTATCAATGTCCTTCATAGTCAAAATAACTTCACCCATTGTTACATCCTCCCTTCCGATCAGTTCTTTCTGCGTCTTGCAGAAACGTCGACATAAACTGCTACAATTACGATAAGTCCTGTGATGATCATCTGCTGACCTTTACCAAGACCAAATGCCATGATACCCTGCTGAAGAAGAGAAATGATAAATACACCGATGACTGTACCGCCGATAGAAGCAAGTCCGCCAACCATGGATGTACCACCCATTACACAGCCTGCAATCGCTTCATTGTTGTACTGATCGCCGTATCCAGGCTGAACAGTTGTATAAGCGCCAACAAAGAAAATTGCTCCGATTCCTACAAGAACACCGCAGATCACATAAGCAAGCATTCTCCATTTTTTTGTATTAACACCGCTGAGTCTTACTGCTTCGCTGTTAGAACCAAGACAAAGGATATAACGTCCCGGTTTTGTGTTATAAAGAATAATTCCACAGATCACTGCTGCTGCCAGGAAAATCACAAGTCCTACAGGGAATCCCTTATAGGAGATAAGATTTCTGAACCATCCGTTTACAGGATCACTTCCCAGCGGCCAGCTGACGGACTGTGTCTTTGTAAATACAGATGCAATACCTTTTGCAATGTTCATAGATGCCATGGAAATGATAAATGGCGGAACTGACATATAAGATACCATCCAGCCATTAAACACGCCAAATGCAAATCCGATCAGGATACAGATCACCATTGCTGCTGCACAAGGTACATGATAAGATGTCATGCAGTAACCTGAGATCAGGGCACAGCAGAACATTACCGGTCCAATGGAGAAATCGATTCCTCCAGTGGCAATTACAAATGTTACTCCAAGTGACAGAAAGCCCAGGAAGTATACATAGTTCAAAGTAGATTTGATACTGTCACCTACAGGGAACTTACTTCCCAGAACTACTTTGAAGACTACGAACATAAGAACCAGAATACATGCTAACAGGATTCTGTTCAGACCGAGTTTCTTCACAATTGGATTTTGTTTCAACTTTTCCAAGTTTTTCACCCTCCTTACGTTATTTCGTATCTCTCTTTGTTTTCTATATCTTACCTTACCTGTCGGATAATTGTAATGAAATATCTTCCAAAAAAAGGTTAAATATTTCCTTTTTTTCATCCAGAAATATTTAACCTTTTTGCTTCTTTTATCCTTATATTACGCAGTCGTTTCAACGCGTCAGTCAGCTAAACGGGAAGATCAGCCGTTCAATATCACTGTTATACATATTCTCCGGCGTAACCAGCTCGCATCCTGAATCAATATTCTTCTCTACTGCATCCCCGTTAAGCATATGAATGGTTTCTTCCACTCCGATATACCCCATCCGGAATGCTTTCTGCACAATAATTCCCTTATAAACGCCCATTTCCATAAGATTGATGGCCTCCTGGGAACAGTCCACACCAACTACTGCGATCTTATCTTTCGCTCCTGCATCACTGACTGCTCTTCCCACACCAACTGCAGAATATTCGTTCATTCCTGCAATCAGTTCCAGATCCGGATATTTCCTCATCAGTTCCTGCGCCAGTTCATAGGATTTCTCATAGAGTGAGTTACAGTAGACAATATCTACTATGTTATCAGCATAGTCACCAAGACCTTCCCTGAATCCCTGTTCTCTCTCCACAGCCGTGGAAACACCTTTTACATGGCTGACAATGGCTATCTTTGAATCTTTATCGATTAATTTTCTGGCATACTCTCCTAACATCCTGCCCGCATTCACATTATCTGTGGCAACTGTGAGATCCTGCAATTCTTCTTTTGTATAGGAATCAATATAGGTAATACGGATTCCTTTTTCTCTTGCTTCCTTCAGAAGTTCATCTGATGCATCCATGCTGGAAGGAGAAAACAGAATCGCATCCGGTTTCTGCTCAATGGCCTTTTTCAGAAGTTTATTCTGTTCTTCTATATTCTCTTCTTTATCCGGAGCCAGGATTTCAAGGTCAGATTCATATTCCTCTGCCGCCATCTTACAGCCGGATATTACCGAAGTCCAGAAATCATTGGTGTTATCCCTGATCTTTGGAATATAAATGAGGGAGCATTTTTTCGTCTGTGTCGCCTCCGGTTTCAGGATTCCGGCAAAAATCACCACTGCTGCCGCCATAAGGATTGCAACTGTTATAATCTCTTTTTTATGACTTTTCATGGGATTCCTCCTGTATTCCGGGAATTACAACAGATGCTGTGGTTCCCTTTCCTTTTTCACTGTGATAGATAATGCCATAATCTTTTCCATAATATAAAACCAGACGCTGCTGCACATTGTACACCCCAACTCCATTGGAACGGTAATTCACCTTATGCTTATCATAAATATGTTTCAGGGTTTCCTCATCCATTCCCACACCATCGTCCGTAATATCGATTACTGCATTCTCACCTTTCATATATCCATGTACTGTCAACAGTCCTTTACTGTCTTTATATTTTAAGCCATGATAAATTGCATTCTCCACGAGCGGCTGCAATACCAGACGAATGATAGGTACCTGTGTAATGGATGGATCTGCCTTTATCTCAAATTCCAGCTTATCCTTGTAGCGCATCTTCTGGATCGTGAGGTAACTTCTGACATATTCAATCTCCTGTCCGACTGTTACAAGCTCATCCTCATTGCTGATACTCTGTCTGAGCAGTCGCGCCAGAGAAGCCGTCATTATCACCACTTCCTCATTCTTCTTTCCTTCAGCCATCCAGATAATAGAATCCAGCGTATTATACAGAAAATGTGGATTGATCTGCGACTGCAGGGCTTTCAGTTCTATTTTTCTCTTCTGCTCCTGCTCCTTTACATTCTGCTCCATTAATTCCCGTATCCTGTGCGTCATCACATTAAAAGATCTGGTAAGACTTCCTATTTCATTGTCGGAAATCACCTCTATATCTTCAATATCAAAATTTCCTTTCTGCACACTTTTCATGGAATCACGAAGCTTCTGGATCGGCAGCGTAATATTTCTGGCAATCAGGCTGGATATCAGAAGAGCAACTATGATCAGCCCCACTGCTACCAGCACATAAATACTTCTTGTCTGTCTGCTGTTTCGTAAAAGTTCAGACATATTCATGCATCCCACAATAGTCCATCCTGTGATATCAGAATGGGACAGTGCATAAATTTTCTCGTCATCTCCCTTTCCGACAGTAACAATATCTGATTTTGCATTCATAACAAGTGAAATGTTCTCTGTCTGCAGTTCATTATATAACTGCTGCTGTTGTGGATGATAAACGATATTTCCATTCTGATCAAGAATAAAAACATATCCTTTATCTCCCATGCTGCTCTGTGCACAGAGTTCACTGATCGCACTGTAATTCAGATCCAGAAAAACTACTCCATCCTCTGCTTCTGTTCCTATATAATTGCGGATTCCTCTGCTGAGTGTGATGACCCATGGTCTTTCTCCCTTTATCACATTCTGCACATGAGAAGATGTCAGATTATACCGGTCATATTTTCCGACTGCATCTGCATACCATGGCTGTGTATTAAGATCTACATATGTATTTCTCACAGATAATCCATTGTCAAACAGAGATGGAGAGTTCTTATCCTCTCTGACAATCCCGATATTTCTGATATCCGCCCTGCCCTTCAGGATCGTTTTAAACTGTTCCACAAGGCGCTGTCTGTATTCACTGTAATTTTCATCCTTTGTGGCTCCATATCCTTTTTCACTGTACAGATATTTATAAGCATCACCACTTTGCGCGATCACTGACGCAATATTATCCATATAACTGATATACGAATCTATATTCTGATTCAGCTGTTTGATGATCGTCTGTGTATACATGACAGAATTTTCATAAATAGATGAATTCGTATATCTCAGAGATACCACTGTCACAACCAGCACAGCACTTAATACCAGGATCGACACCGCACAGAAAATAGAACTCTGAATACTCTTAAATTTTGAAGAAATCTTCATCGGCGTTTCTCCCTTGCATATTCGGTAGGTGTTTTTCCTGTCATCTTCTTAAATGAAATTCCGAAATAGTGTGGATCTGAAAATCCTACTTTTTCCGCAATCTCATAATTCTTCAGCGTTGTATTCTCCAGAAGTTCCCTGGCCTTCTCCATTCTTATCCTGGTAAGTGATTCGATAAACGTTTCCCCTGTCATCTCCTTAAAAATAGTGCTGAAATAGCTGGTACTGATATTCAGATAAGAACAGATACTGTTCAGACTCAGATCCGGATCCATATAATTTTTCCGGATATAATCCATAGCCATCATTCCCTGCCTCTGGCCGCTGGAACTATTCAGATCCTGAAGTGATTCAAATACTCCTTCAGCATACTCCTTCACCAATGTCACTGCTTTATCAAAGGTTTTTGCCTGAGAAACTTCTTTCAGAAGCTTCTCTCTCTGAGCAATGATCTTTTCCGAATCATCACTCAGGGACTGGCAGGTATTTCCGATGGCACGTATCACCTGCTGAAGATAAATGCAGGCATAGCTTTTCTCCACCAGTGCCCCTTTGATCTCATGCTCGATCTGCTCCAGGATTTCTGTCACTTTCTGCCTGTTTCCGACCTTTATCTCTTCTGTCAGTGTTTCCAGAGATTTTATAAGATTAATACTGTTGTCCGTTTTCTTTTCTTCCATATCCAAAAGGAGGCTGCCTCCCAGCAGATACCGATAGCCAATGGCTTTCTCAGCAAGCTTATAGGAATAGACCAGTTCCTGAGGTGATCTCACCCAGCTTCCGATTCCTATAGAGGTTTCAATCCCGATCACTTCTTTTACTTTCTGCTGGATTTCCTGACAGATACTATGTATTTTGTCTCCGAATTCTCTGGATCTGCATCCTGTAAATATAATGCATACCCGATTGCTGCCTTCCTGATAAGCAACACCTGCGTTCTCTCTGGTCACAATTTCATTGCTTATATTAAAAAGTACAAAGGACATCAATGCGCTTTCCTGCTGTTTATGCATATCTACCTGATACATTTCTGAGTAAGTGTCCATATCAAAAACAGCTACTCTGTAGCTCGAACAGTCAAAGCTGATCCCCAGCTTTTTCAGTTCCAGAAGACTTACCTGTACATCTCTGGTACAATTTACAAGAGTCTCCAGTGCTTTCGACCGGATGACATCCACATTCTTGTGATAATCCTTTGAAGTCTGCGACAGGGATTCCATTTTTTTCTGTTCTTTTTTTCTGGAATCCAGCTTTTCTTTCATATTCCGGAGCACTTTTGTCAGTTCCATTGCTGTGACAGGTTTGAGCATATATTCACTTACATTATAACGGATTGCTTTCTTCGCATATTCAAATTCCCCAAAACCGCTGAATATAACAATAAGAATATCCGGATAATTATCATGAAGAAACTCGCTCAGTTCCATACCATCCATATAAGGCATACAGATATCTGTCAATACAACATCCACCTTGTGGCTCTGCACAAATTCCACTGCCTGTCTGCCATTCTCACAATCCCCCACAAGCTCACAGTCCAGGCTTTTCCAGTCAATGTTCTCCCTGATTGCATCCCTGACCAGGATTTCGTCGTCTACCAATAATATTTTGTACATATTAAATTTTATCCCCCATAAGATCAGGCATCATCCCTCTGCCTGATAACCCAAATAAAAATGTTACTGTTCACTCCGTTCACACTAACTTAGCCAAAATTCATTCCAGATTGCCTGCGGCAATGGAATTTTGGCTTAAAACTACTGCATCCTTTTACTTATTTTACCGAATCAGGTAAGTCCTCTGCCAGGCAGCTATTCGGTTATAAGCAAACAGCAAAGTAAATTTCAAATATCCGCTTGATTCGCTATAATGATAATAGCATATTTATACTATTTTTTCAATTTTTTCAATATATTTTTGTGCATTTCATACAACTCTGTGTATTACTGTTTCCTCCGCTGTAAACTATAAAAATTTACTCTTTTTGCGTAAAATATTGCCTTGAATAATCTGATTTTTTTCATTAAACTGTTTACAATGATTTTCATAATTTTGAAAGGAGAATACAAATTATGTTAAAGGGAATTCCTGAAATTTTATCACCGGAATTATTAAAAGTTTTATGTGAAATGGGACACAGCGATCGTCTTGTTATCGCAGACGGTAACTTCCCTGTTGAATCTATGGGAAAGAATGCCATCACTATCCGCTGTGACGGACATGGTGTACCGGAAATCCTGGATGCGATCCTCAAACTGTTTCCACTGGATACTTACGTAGAGCATCCTGTAAATCTCATGGAAGTTATGCCTGGCGATAATGTAGAAACACCAATCTGGGATACATATAAAGAAATCGTTGCCAAATATGACGAGCGCGGCGATAAAGCGGTTGGAAATATTGAACGTTTCGCTTTCTATGAAGAAGCCAAAACTGCATATTGCATTATTTCCACAAGCGAAAAAGCTCTGTATGCAAATATAATGCTTCAGAAAGGTGTTGTAATCAACAACTGATTTTGCTTTATCTTTTCATTACTGTTCACAGTAACGTAGCCAAAATTCATTCCAGATTGCCTGCGGCAATGGAATTTTGACTTGTATGTCTCGGGATTTTGGCATATTCATGCCACATATCATTTTTACACATTATACACACATCACACATACATATATATACAACAGGCTGGTATCTGTACACACAGATATCAGTTTGTTTTTTTTGATTCCCCCTGATACAAACAGCCGCCCAAAGTCAGATCATCTCCAACTCCGGGCGGCCGATATACATTCTTACATATCGGTTTTATTTATTATTTGTAAAGAGGTCCATAATTCTTGCATGCTCTGAAATCTGCACCTTCTTTATCCATTCCAAATGCATTCCATGCTGCCGGACGATAGATATCTTTCTCAGGAACATTGTGCATGGATACAGGAATTCTCAGCATAGAGCACATTGTGATAAGATCTGCACCAATGTGTCCGTAGGAGATTGCTCCATGGTTTGCACCCCAGTTGTTCATTACATCATAAGCTGTCTTGAACGGTCCTTCTTTGCCATCGCATCTTGGAGCAAACCATGTACATGGCCATGTATAGTCTGTACGTTTCCACAGCTTGTCAGATACTTCTTCAGGAAGAGCTACTGTCCATCCTTCAGCGATCTGCAGAACCGGTCCAAGTCCTTTTACAAGGTTCAGACGGATCATTGTTGCAGGCATCTGGGCACGTGTTTCATAACGGCTGGAGTATCCGCCTCCACGGAAATATCCGTTGTCAGCCATACACCATTCTGTGTTTTCCATGATTGCTTTCTGGTCTTCTTCTGTGATATCCCACCACTGTTTCATAACAGCTGTTCCATCAGCTTCTTTTGCTTCTCCGTTAGCATCAAGGCAGGCAGCACCGGAGTTGATCAGGTGAAGGAAACCGCCGGCTTCTTTTGCTACGCCCTCAAGGTCATATCCTGTAGCTTTCTTAACAGCCTCCGGGCTCCAGTATGTACGAACGTCAGCGAAAATCTGTGCTCTGTTTGTAAGAAGTTTCATGAACAGCATTCCAAGTCCGTTAAGAACATCGTTCTCTGTAGCCAGGATGTATGGTTCACGTGCTCCGTTCCAGTCAAAGGAGGTGTTCAGCATAGCTTCTGCAAAGTCACCGTTCGGATAGAAATCTGTCCACTGTCTCTGTCCCTGGAAACCGGCTGCCAGAGCATTGTGTCCGATTGCTTCTTCAGAGAATTTAGGATCAAGGTTGTCACAGCCGTTCATCAGTTCTTTGATGATAACTGCCATCTTAACAACAAACTCGAACTGCTCTTCTTTCTTTTCAGCTGAGAACTGAAGTTCTTCAGGGTTCTTATCCCAGCCGATCTTACAGGTTTCTTTTGCCCATTTCAGAGCTTTCTCAAATTCTGCGTGATCATAGATACCCTCTGTCATACGACGGATGATCTCTACCTCATCAACAGACTCAACTCTCATTCCAAGATAAGATTCGATGAAATCGGAATCAATGATAGATCCACCGATACCCATTGTTACAGAACCGATCTGCAGATAGGATTTTCCTCTCATGGATGCTGCTGCAACTGCTGCGCGGCCGAATCTTAACAGTTTTTCTTTAACATCTTCCGGAATAGATGTGTCATCAGCTTCCTGAACATCATGTCCATAGATACCGAATGCCGGAAGTCCTTTCTGTGCATGTGTTGCAAGTACAGATGCAAGGTATACAGCACCAGGTCTTTCTGTTCCGTTGAATCCCCATACAGCTTTGATCGTCTGTGGATCCATATCCATTGTCTCAGCGCCGTAGCACCAGCATGGTGTAACTGTAAGAGTGATATCTACGCCTTCTTTACGGAATTTATCTGCACATGCAGCGCTCTCGCCAACACGTCCGATGGTTGTATCAGCGATTACAACTTTAACCGGTTCACCGTTGGAATATCTTAAATTCTCTTCAAATAATTTAGCAGCTGATTTCGCCATATTCATTGTCTGATCTTCCAGAGATCCACGAACATCCAGTGCTCCTCTACGACCATCGATAGTAGGTCTGATACCAATTACCGGATAGCTGCCAATTAATCTGCTCTTTGCCATAATAAAATACCTCCTGATAAATTATTGTAATATTCCCGCAGGATCATTTCCTGCTAGAGCGTGTCTGAAAAAGGCTTTCTGCAAGATGTGCGTCACAATTTGTGGGATATTTTGCCCGGATGAGGGCGCCGTAGCGGGCTACGGCAACTGAATTCGGGTGAAATATCCCGCAAAGTGGGGCGTGCAGATTGCGGGAATGATTTTTCAGACACGCTCTAACCCCCAAGATTACATTTTCACTTTTCGCAGCATCTTCTGACTGCAAATATAACAAAAATAATAACCTCTACACCTGTTGTGCCAAGTAGCCCGATAACCACTGTTCACTCCGTTCACAGCAGCCTGACCACTCAACTTTGTTACTGATATCTATTATATAATTGCATTCAGAAAATTACTTGTGTTATAATAGCAAAAAACAGTACAATATTCACTTTTTCTGTTTTAATCATAAAATTTCTGTAAATTTTGTAAGGAGGAAAGTTCTTTTGCATGATTTAGACCATAATGAAGACCGTCCAAGAGGCACTTATGAGTTTCCATTTGAGTTTCATCACATCGATCATACACATCCCAGATATGTCATGTCTTATCACTGGCATGTGGAATATGAAATAATTCGTATTCTGGAAGGTTCTCTTACTGTCACTTTAGACGAAAAAAGTTTTACAGCAGTTAAGAATGATGTCATTTTTGTACATAGTGGAATCCTTCATTCAGGAATTCCCCATGATTGTGTATATCAGTGCATTGTTTTTGATATGAACACTTTTTTGAAAAACAATCCTGTATGCGGAGAATATATCCAGAAAATCCTGCATCAGGAAACAATGCTTTTTCCACATTTTTCAGATGAGCATCCACAGATTCTGAACTGTATTTCTGTTCTGTTTGATGCCATGTATGAAAAAGATACCGGATATGAGCTGACTGTATTTGGACAATTTTACCACTTTTTTGGTTTGATTTTCAGTAATCATTACTTTATCGAAAATCCTACCCGAACGCGCAGAGACTATAAACGTATTCTCCAGTTGAAGCAGGTTCTGGAATTTATCGAAAAAAATTATGCCAATCCTATCACACTTCAGGAACTGTCTGCTTCTGTCTCTATGTCACCGAAATATTTCTGCAGGTTCTTTTCGGAAATGACCCATCAGACTCCTGTGGATTATCTGAACAGACAGAGAATTGAAGAAGCCTGTTTACAACTGGCGGCTACTGATGATTCAATCACAGAAATTGCTTACAGGAACGGATTTAATGATCTGAGTTATTTTATACGTACTTTTAAGAAATACAAAGGCATGACTCCCGGGAAATATAAGCGAAGATAAATCAGTACATCGCAAAAAGACCAGAACAGCTCTCTTCAAAACTGTTCTGATCTTTTTAATACTCCTTCGCAACTGTCTGGTGCCTTCAACAGCGGACTGCCAAATAGTTGTCATCCATCTTACAATATTTCATTTAACACAGACTGACCATACTCTGCCAGACTATGGTCTTCTTCTCCTGTACCGCCGCTGATTCCAAGTCCACCGATAATTGTATTTCCGGACTTCAGCGGAATACCACCGCCGAAAATAACGATTTTTCCACCATCCAGCTTGTCAACGCCATAAAAGGTTCCTCCTGGCTGTGCAATCTTCGAAAGTTCCATTGTAGACATCTTCACTGCCACTGCAGTATAGGCTTTCTTCATTGCCACATCGAAGCTTACAAGGAATGCTCCATCCATCACATGGACCGCAACCGGATTTCCTTCCGGATTGCAGACCGCGATTACCGCACGCTGCCCTCTGCGCACAGCTTCCTGCTCCAGTCTCTCGATCAGTTTCTTCGCTGTATCCAATGTTATCCTGCTCTGAATTCCCATTCGTTTAAGAACCTCCTGGATGACGGCTTCATTGATATCTGCCGTCTTTTTTAATACATCTGTATTACTGTCGGACGGTTCCGGCAATGCATCTGTATTATTATCAGACGTTTTCGCCAATGCACCCGCATGATCATCGGACAGTTCCACTGAAAGATCAGAGTAATACTCTATATATCTCGCCAAAATATACAGATAATCCGAAAGGCGGTTAAGATATCTCTTACTCTCTGTATCTGCACCAAACTTCACGCTGACCTGTGCAAGGCAGCGCTCTGTTCTTCTGGCAACAGTACGTGCAATATCTATCTCTGCAGCCAGTCGGCTCTTTCCTGTAAGCTTCTCCGGAACAGGCTTTTCGCACAGTGCTTCCAGTTTATCTGTTTCCGCCTCCAACACTGCTGTTTCCTTTTCACTGACTTTACAGTCACGATCATATGGGTTACTGACTCCCGCTGCGATCAGATCAAGATTCTTTTGAATACGTTCAAGAAGCTGAAGTATTTCTGACTGACGGAGCATACTTTTTACAAGTTCAATATGACTATTCAGTTCATCAGCCTCACCCATAAGGCGGATACGGTCATCAGATTTGGAAATATTACCAGCATGAGCCATATCTGTAATTCCTCTGTCTCCTCTTTTTGTATAAATACTCATCTCTTCTCCATCTCCTGTATCTGATTTCAGCGGCAGTCAGCATCTGCCGGAAATTATTGTCTTCATTTTCAGAATGACCATAATTTCGTATAAATCTTTATAATATCTTCTTTAGTCGGAACTCTCGGATTATTCACTGTGCAGGCATCTGCAAGTGCTGCGTCTGCCATCTTGTCAATTGCTGCAAAATATTCTTCCGGTGCAATTGTTCCCAGTTCCTGAATCGTCAGCGGAATATTCATCTCTTTCTGCATAAACTGAATCCAGTTTACCAGAGAACGGACCGTCATTACTTTATTATAATTGCTCAGTCCGAGAATGTGCGCAACATTGGCGTATCTCTTTACAGCCGGAAGATACTCTTTCTGGCTCTTACTGTGCTTATTGATATCAGAATTAAATTCTACGATATGCGGAAGCAGCATAGCATTTGCCCTTCCATGCGGAATATGGAACATTGCTCCCAGCTGATGAGCCATGCTGTGAGTGATTCCAAGACCTGCTGTATTAAAGGATAAACCAGCCAGACAGGAAGCTACATGCATTTTTTTACGCGCATGCATATCACTGCCATCCAGATATGCTCTCAGCAGGAATACTCCGCAAATTTCAATGGCTTTCTCCGCAAGTGCAGAAGAGAATTCATTATGTGCAGTACTTACGTATGATTCCAGCGCATGTGTAAACACGTCCATACCAGTATCCGCTGTGATGGCCGGCGGAACACTCCTTACAAGTTCTGCATCCAGAATTGCTTCATCTGCTGTAAGGCTCTCTGAGATCAGCGGATATTTTACATGTGCTGCAGTATCGTTTACTACTGCAAAAGAAGTAACTTCTGATCCGGTACCACTTGTAGTCGGAATTGCGATCAGACCTACTTTTCCATAATTGTTGATCTTCAGTGCAAATTCTCTGATTGCCTTGGAAGAATCAATCGCAGAACCACCACCGACTGCAACAACTGCTTCCGGCTGATATTCCAGGAACTTCTTTACCCCTTCTGCAATCTTGTCCACAGGTGCATCCGGCACAACGTCATGGAAAATATCGTATTCAATACCTGCACTGTTTAAAGGGGCAGTGATCAGATTGATCATTTTACTTTGTACCACAAATGGATCTGTTATAATGAGAACCCTTTTATACGGGATCTCTTTTAATCTGTCTAATGCGTTATCCCCAAAATGGATCGCGGTTTTCATCTCAAAAGTATTCATTGTATCATACTCCTATTTTCTTTGTCAGACAGGATATAGGCATTTTACATTAAATTTCTCAAAGTGCTTCTTCCAGCGTTCTGTCGGTTCTTTGTCCGTCACTATAATATCTACTTCTTTCATGCTTCCAGCTACGGAAAACGCTGTCTGATCAAATTTAGAACTGTCAACAACCAGAATTCTCTTTCGTCCGGAACCGATCATCGCTCTCTTGGTAGAACCAAAAGCTTCCTGCGATTCCATAATCCCCCATTCCAGATCCAGCGCCTTACACGAAAAGATAACCTTATCTACATAATAAGAACGTATGGATTCGTCTGTCTTTGATCCAAGAAAAGCCAGATATCCTTCTTTCATTACGCCTCCGGTGGAGATAATGTTCCACCCGGATACATCAGCTAACTCCAGAAGTATTTCCATGGAATTGGTAATTACGGTAAGACGTTCTTTTTCCTTTAATGCTTTCGCCACAAAAACTGCCGTAGTACTCGCATCCAGGAAAATATGATCTCCGTCTTTCACAAGGGAAGCTGCAAGTTCAGCCATTTTCTGCTTTCCTGTAACATTCTGGTTCTTACGTACATTAAAAGGCAAATCAATGCTTACATCCTCATTGATCACAGCACCGCCATAACTTTTTATCGCAAGTCCTTCCTTTTCAAGTTTATCCAGATCACGGCGTATGGTCTCTTCAGAGACATCATAAAGCTGGCTCAGCTCGCTGACCACCACCCGCTTTTCTGCCTGTAATTTTTCGAGAATCAGATTTCTTCTCTCCAGTGCAAGCATATCTTTGCCCCCTTTTTTTGAGAAATTTTTTATGAGTGTCAGGGTCAGAAACTTCTTACCCCGGATATTATAAAATACTGTCGATCATTCTTCTGTCAGGATGTGCGATAACGGAAGAATCCAGGTACATACCCTTGGCAGCTACAAGTTCTTTTGCCCTGTCAATGGAAGCCTCTACCGCAGAAACTTCACCGGTGATCATCATATATGATTTTCCGCACATACCTTTGGCAATACGAAGTTCTATCAAATCTACGATCGCAGTCTTAGCTGCCTGGTCTGCTGCTTCGATAATGGAAGCTGCATCATAAGTTTCAAGAATTCCCAGCGCACTGATATCTTCTACCTGAGTAGTTCCGTAAATTGCCGGGAAAATGGATTCATGCGGATTGCCCAGCACAAAGCTGTCAATGCATTTATCCTCATATGTAGTTACTGCCGTATCAACGGCGGCCTTTACCGCACTTAAGTCACCGGTAATAATTGCAATATATTTACCAGGACATACGGTCTGTGCCTCGACGATCTCTACCTCAGATGTTTTTACCATAGCATCTGCTGCAGTAACGCCTGTAGATGTGGTTTTAAATTCAATCATTCCGATTGCTTTACTCATTTTGTGCACGTCCTTTCTACTTTACTGCAATAATAATGTAACGGTCTGTTACTTCTGTTACTTTACCGCTGACAGAAGCATGAATACCAACGCTTAAGCCCTGTGCCGGCTGTGCGATCATCTGCCCTCTTGTTACCTCATCACCGGCTTTGACCACTGCCTGTGCAGGTGCTCCGATGTGCTGGCTCAATAATATCCTTACTTTCTTAACCTGTACAAGTTCTTCTTTCAGAGGAGCATCCTTGTCATATCTCGTAAGACCAAGTCGCGCCATCAGACGTTCTTCCGGAACCTTACGGTATTCTCTGGATTCCTGTACCGGTTTCGGCTGTACACCCTGCGGAGGACGGATACCTGCTTTTCTCAGACCGCCCTTCATATCTGCGAGAAGACTTCTCGGTGCAAGACTCTGCGGACATGAGTACATCTCACATACACCGCAGGAACTGCAGAAGGAAGCATCTATATATGGATTCAGGTCTCTGAAATCATTATTTGATGCAGCCCTCATAAATTTCGCCGGATCGATCGGATGTCCCAGATTATGTCTCGGACATAAATCTGTACAGGTATTGCACTGGCAGCAGATAGATGCTGCACGTTTTAAATCTATGGAAGAAGTCCGCTGCTTCTTCGCTACAATAAGATGGTCTTTTGGAAGGACCAAAATCGCATTTGTTGTCTTTGTCACCGGATCTGAACCATTTCCGATACGCCCCATCATCGGGCCGCCTACGAAATAGACAGGATCCTTCACGGTTGTGCTGCCTGCCTGTGCTACCACTTCCTCCAGCGTACATCCCAGGGGAACTCTCACTGTAACAGGATCACTTACTTCTGCAACAACAGATACATATTTGTCTGTAACCGGCTGCTTCTCTTCCACAGCACGATATACATTGTATACAGTTTCAACGTTAAATACGGCTACTCCCTGCTCGATTGGCAGTCCTCCCGGCCGTACTACTCTTCCGGTTGCCTCATAAATAAGTACAACCTCATCTCCCATCGGATAAACTTCGTCCAGAAGATGCAGCCTCATGCCAGGAAATTCTTCAATATGCTGATTTAATGCATGAATTGTCTGTACATAAGACTTCTTAATTCCAATAATTGCTTCAGAAGCACCAACCGTCTCCTGGATCATATGGAATGTTTTCATAATTTCATATGCGTGTTTTTCCAATAACTGTCTGTGTAATTTCAGTAATGGTTCACACTCTGCACAGTTCATAAGAATGGTATTGGCCTTGTCTGTAAGCTTCATATAAGTAGGGAATCCGGCTCCGCCGGCACCTACCACACCATTCTGCTGTATAATATCCTGTAATTCTTTGATTTCCATGGCGTTACTCCAATCCTGCACCGTCATCAATAATACCGACAATTGCGGCATCTACCGGTGCTGTTTCTACGCCGCAGCCTATTCTTGCTGCGCTTCCCTGTGCCACCAATACATATTCACCAACTCCGGCTCCGATCATATCGATCGCAACCAGCTGGCTCAGGTCGCCTTTCATATGATGCACAGGCTCGATAATCATAAATTTACTTCCAATCAGCTTCTCACTCTTTCGTGTGGATACCACACTTCCTACAACTTTGCCTACGATCATATGAGCCTCCAAATTGTTTCTGATAATAATATTGGGGGCAAATACTTCTGCCCCCAATTAACGCTTAAGGGTTTCTGTTCAAAAACCTTATCGTGCAGGCACGAACGGCTTTTTGACCTTTGGCCCCCGATATTATTTAATTATTGTTACGGTAGTGCCTGTAGCAATCTTTGCTGCATTTGCTTCATCTGTATCAATATGCATTTCCAGTGTAAAGCTGTCGTCTACACGGATCTTGACCTGATTGAAGATGGTTCCTCTCTCATTATCTGCCTTTACTGATACGATATCGCCGTCCTTCACACCTGCAGCCTGTGCATCTTTCGGAGACATATGTATATGGCGCATTGCCACGATACATCCCTCTTTCAGATAAACGGCTCCTTTTGGACCTACGATTGCGATTGGTGCACTTCCTGCAACGTCTCCGGATTCGCGAACCGGAACATTCATTCCAAGCTTAATGGCATCTGTCGCAGATACCTCAACCTGTGAAGCTTTACGCACCGGTCCAAGGATTCTTACATTCTCAATGGCACGAAGTTTCAGTCCCACAATGGTAACTGTTTCATTAGAAGCAAACTGACCTCCCATCAGCTCTTTCTTCTTCGTAAGCTGATATCCGGGTCCGAACAATGCTTCTACATGTTCCTGTGTCAGGTGAATGTGTCTTGCGGAAACCCCGATGGGAACCATGAATCCATCGCCTTTTTTTTCATTCTGATTGATTGCCTGAATGACCATTCTGGTAATCAGTTCAATATTATTAGATTCCAAGAATACACCTGCTTTCTGTCAAATATGACGGATTATAACCATCCGGCAGTCTGCTGTGCAGATACCGGACAGTTACGATGGATTACTATTTTAATACAGGCAGGATTTTCTCTACATCTGTATGTGGTCTTGGGATTACGTGTGTAGCAACTAATTCACCAAGTCTGGATGCTGCTGCGCTTCCGCTTTCTACTGCTGATTTAACAGCTCCTACATCTCCACGTACCATAACTGTTACAAGTCCGGATCCGATCTTCTCTGTTCCTACTAATGCTACGTTAGCAGCCTTGCACATCTGGTCTGCTGCTTCGATTGCTGCTGTAAGTCCTCTGGTTTCTACCATTCCTAATGCTTCCTGTGTCATAACTTTCTCCTCCTTATGAGATACTGTTTCCTTTATCTGTTCTTTCTGGGATTCTGTTTTATTTGCTGTTTCTGCCGCCGTATCTGCCGTCTGAGCTTTTACTTCCGGTTTTGAAGAAGTTTTTGCTTTCGTTCTTCTTGGAGCGGCTGCCTTTTTAGGGGCATTTTTATCTGCTTCCGGTTTCTTCTCTTCAGCCATTATTCATCCCCCTGATTGTTCTTCCAGCGACTTGCACTTAATTCCACCATTCTGACGATTTCTTCGTGGGGACGTGCAATTACTGCATAACTTACCGGTTTCTTGATCGCACCTGTCGCTGCTGCATTTACTGCTTCTGTAACGGCAGATACATCGCCTTCAACTATAATAGTAACCAGTCGTCCGCCCAGCTTACGTTCCCATGACGCCAGCTCAACGTCTGCAGTTTTGCACATGATGTCCAGTGCATCGATTGCTGCAACGACACCAGTGATTTCTATAAATCCATATGATTTACTCATGAGCGAACTCCTTTTTTACACTTCTCAATCTGCTGGTCAGATGCTTGGAAGGATTTTCTCTACGTCTGTATGAGGTCTCGGAATTACATGAGTAGCAACTAATTCGCCAAGTCTGGATGCTGCTGCGCTTCCGCTTTCTACTGCTGCCTTAACAGCTCCTACGTCTCCGCGTACCATAACTGTTACAAGTCCGGATCCAATCTTCTCTGTTCCTACTAATGCTACTTCAGCTGCTTTTGTCATTGCATCAGCTGCTTCAATTGCTGCTGTAAGTCCTCTGGTTTCTACCATTCCTAATGCTTCCTGTGCCATTTCTGCTTCCTCCTGAATCTACAAATAAATATCTGATTATATTTTAACTGATGCCCAATGGATATGCAACTGCTAATCCTTATCCAGGGCACTGATCTTCAGCATTTTTTCCGTTCCCTCTTCCGGGTTCGGGATCACATAATGCTGTACCACACCAGTCATTCTGTTTGCAACTTCCATGCCTGCTTCCACAGCCGCTGTAACATCAGTTACACTTCCTCTGAATTTAATGCAGACAAGGAGCGGTACCGGCAGGCTGTCAGCATTGGCTGGTTTGTTTTTATCAAAAACCTCCAGGCGGACATTTGCTGCCTTACATCCGGCATCGCCTGCTACAAAGGCTGTCGCCAACCCGAATACCTCTAAAATTCCTACAGCTTCTGCCATTTCTTTTCTCCTCTATTGCCAGGCTTATTATTTGTTGCTACTGTTCACTCCGTTCACAGCAATACTCTTTGCGGGATATTACCTGTGAACAGTAACTATTTGTTTACAACTGCGATCTTAAGTCCTGTCATTGCCAGGTTTGTCTGAAGAGCTTCATTGATCTGCTCTAACGGGAATTTGTCTGTAATTAACTCAGACATTGGAAGACCGATTGCATTTGCTCTCTTAAGGAAATCAAATGTTGTAACATAATCTCTGAGAGTGTAAACCCAGGAACCAACCAGATTGATTTCTTTGGAGCAAAGATCAAAGTGCGGGTTAATTGTAGCATCTCCACCATTGATGAAGAAACCAAGTTCGCAAAGGCCGCCGCCGTTACGGATAAATTTATAAATATTTGCATGAGCTTTTGGATTTCCTGTACACTGGAATGCAAAATCTGCAAGGTGTCCACCCTGTGCTTCTTTTACAGCCTCTGTCAGTGCTTCGATTCCTTTGAAGTTCATGAAGTTAACGCTTGTATCTGCTCCCATTCTCTTCGCAAATTCAAGACGTTTCTCATTTCCGTCTACTGCGCAGATATGTTCTACGCCCATAGTACGAAGTACTGCAATGCAGATCAGACCGATTGGTCCGCAGCCCTGAACTACAACTCTGCTGTTGAAACGAAGGATTCCGGTTGTTTTTGCTCTCTCAACTGCATGTACAAGTACTGCACATGGCTCGATGAGGATTCGGGAATCTAGATCCAGATCACTTACATTAAAGAATGTAGTTCCGAAATTTCCACCTCTTAAGAAGATGTAATCGGAGAACCATCCGTTAAGATGTACATCATCATCCGGAAGAAGTCCATATACGTCAGCTCCACCTACGTTCTTCTTGTTCAGGTCGAACATTGTGATTTCCGGATCATCTTTAAAGATCATACAGGTAACGACTTTATCGCCAACCTTTACAGGTTTTCCTGCAGTATCTACTTTAACATTCTTACCCATAGCCACGATTTCACCTGTACCTTCATGTCCAAGTGCTACCGGGATCAGGCCAAATGGATCTCTTTTAAATTCATGTGCATCTGTACCACACACACCGCATCCTTCAACTTTAACCAGGATATCGTCATCTCCAATCGGAGGAATCGGATATTCTTTCAGTTCGAAATGTTCCTTTTCAGTTAATACAGCTACTCTGGCTGTCTTCGGGATTCCAGTTGTTGCTGCCGGTGCAGAAACTGTTGCTGCTGCCGGTGCATTTCCTGTCATGCCGGAGAGAACCTGTTTCACGATTTCTTCTATATTTACATTATTCATGTCCATGTTCTTTCTCTCCTTAACTCATCATCTTTAACGAATGCAAAGGCTGTCTGCCATTACGCAGCGTCTTCTCTTGGTAAATGTACTTGCGCAGGTAAGACCTTCACCTGTACGGCTTGCGATTGTAAATGTACAATAGCCTTCACCGCCAAATCCTAATGCAGCATAGGATGGTGCATTCTTTACAAGGATTGCTGTATCAATTGCTTTCGCATATTTTGTAATATTATCAATATTCTTTGAATGAATATGTGCAGAATGGCGATTTCCGTGTTCTAACCATACTGCCTGTTCCACTGCATCATCAAAATCTCTTGCTCTTACTACACCAAGGATCGGCATCATAAGCTCTGTTGTGATCAGCGGATGTTCCTTCGGTCCTTCAAATACGATACAGCGGATATTTGCCGGTGCATTGACACCGATCATGGAAAGAAGTGTTCTTGCGTCACGTCCGACACATTTACGGTTCAGTTTTCCGCCTGCCAGAACTACTTCTGTAAGTTTATCCTGTTCTTCTTTAGATGCAAGATAACAATCATTCTCAGTTACAAGATAATGCATCAACTCATCTACGATAGAAGAAACTGCTACGATCTCTTTCTCTGCGATACATGGAAGATTGTTATCAAATGTACATCCGTTTACAATGTCTGTTGCCGCTTTACGGATGTCAGCTGTTTCATCAACAAGTGCCGGAGGGTTTCCTGCACCTGCACCAATGCCACGTTTGCCGGAAGAAAGAACTGCAGTTACAACTCCAGGTCCCCCGGTTGCTGCAATAAGCGGGATGTCTTTATGTTTCATCATTACATTGCTGGTTTCAAGAGTAGGTTTCTCTACAGTAACCGCAATATTATCCGGTCCGCCGGACTCTAATGATGCTTCATTCAGAAGATTGATCGCATAAATGGAAGTCTTGATTGCTGCCGGATGAGGATTAAATACAACTGTATTTCCTCCTGCAAGCATTCCCATTGTATTACATAAAATTGTTTCACTTGGATTGGTACATGGAGTAATCGCACCGATCACACCGAAAGGTCCCATTTCAATAAGAGTTAATCCTCTGTCTCCTGACCATGCAGTTGTTGTAATAACTTCTGTTCCCGGTGTCTTATCAGCTACGAGATGATGTTTGAGAATCTTATCTCCTACATTTCCCATACCGGTCTCTTCCACACCCATGCGTGCCATTACTTCTGCATTTTCTTTTATTTTCTTACGAATGCAGGTAATAATTTTTTCTCTCTGATCCATGGACATTTTCTTTACAATAAGCTGTGATTTCTTGGCAGCTTCAATTGCATCATTCATTTCTTTAAAAATGCCATGTTTGCCAGTCGGAGCGTCTGCTATCTGCATTTTTGCCATAACTTCCTGTACAATTTCCTGTACCATATTCTCATTAATTGGCATGAGACTGTCCTCCTTGATTATCTATGCTCTTATTTCATTCCTAACTGAGCCATTACTTGTTTTGTAATCTCAGCAACTAACTGTGCATCAGATGCAGCATTATTCTCTGCCGGTTTTGAATCTCCACCTACGAAATCATACTGATATCCAGGGAATTTCTTGAATTCTCCGTCCTGACATGCTCCACCGCAGTTATGACAGTTCTTGCCGTCTTTGTTCAGGCAGAGGTTTGCCGGATGTTTACCAGCCATACCGAATTTACGACGAATTTCATAAAGTTTCTCAATGTTCTTCTCATCAAATTCCTTAGGTCCGCCAAGAACTTTTGACTGATACAGAAGCTGTGCGTAGAACTCAACAGATTCCATCTTCATGTAAGCTGCGTTTAAGTCTGTGCTCCATGTCAGTGCTCCATGGTTCTCAAGAAGAACTGCATCGAAATATGGAAGGTATTTCTCAAGATTATCCGGAATCTCCATTGTAGATGGTGTACCGTATTCAGCGATCGGAACGCATCCAAGTGAGATAACTGCTTCAGGCATGATCGGCTGTGTCAGCGGAATACCTGCAATTGCAAAAGATGTTGCATAAATCGGATGAGCATGCACAACAGAACCTACGTCCGGTCTCTTCTCATAAACTCTCATATGCATTTTGATTTCAGAGGATGGTTTGAATCCCGGGTTAGCCTGGATCACATTTCCTTCTCTGTCTACTTTACAGATATACTCCGGTGTCATAAAACCTTTGGATACACCTGTAGGTGTGCAAAGAAATTCGTTGTCGTTCAGTTTTACAGAGATGTTACCATCGTTTGCAGCTACCATGTTGCGGCTGTAGATTCTTCTTCCGATGTCGCAGATCTGTTTTTTGATTTCATATTCGTTTACCATGCTCATTTTCCTCCTTAAGGCATTGATATAGTTTTTGACGTTTCTACCTGTGATTTTACACTATCGGTCATAAAAAGTCAATACATTTCCGTTGTTTTATGTTGTTTTTACGGGTTTTATCGTGTTGTTTTTGTTTGTTTTTTTCTTTTTTTATTCCAATAATCGTATCAGATGCAAAAAATACCTCATCCACCGATCTGACAGTCCAGACCGCAGACCGCATGTACTGCCTTTTTTAATGTTTCCATATGTTCTTTGGACGGTGGTTCCACATTTCCCATCAGATATGGTCTGCCAAGTCCCTCATATTTATCCTGTCCAAGTCTGTGATACGGAAGAAGATGAATCTTGTCCACTCCGGGAAGTGTGTCTGCAAACCTTGCAATCCCCTGGATTTCCTCCACTGTATCATTAAATGTGGGTATCACCGGTACACGGATTACCAGCCTGGTTTTACCGGAAAGCGCCACTTTTCTGGCATTTTCCATCATCAGTTCATTAGAACGTCCTGTAAATTCTTTATGTTTCGCAGGATTTGTATGTTTAATATCCATTAAATAAGTATCCAGATACGGTAAGATTGTCTCAATCGTCTCCCATTTTGCACATGCCATACTCTCGATCGCAGTAGAAATCCCTCTCTCTTTGGCAGCTCTCAGAAGTGCTCCTGCAAATTCCGGCTGACAGAGACATTCTCCGCCGGAAAGAGTCATACCTCCGCCCGAGCGGTAATAGTATACCCTGTCTTTCTCAACTTCTTCAATCATCTCCCTGACTGTCACATCACGTCCGATGACCTTGTCTTCTCCCTGCACTTTCATTGTCTGGATCTTATATTCCTGAGATTCCGGATTGCAGCACCATTTGCACCGCAGGACACAACCTTTCAGAAATACGATCGTCCTTATACCCGGTCCATCATGAATAGAATATTTCTGGACATCAAACACTCTGCCCTTTGTATCCAAATAGTCCATGCTTTTCCTTTCTTATTCTGTTATCCATACATCCTCTGCCTGTCACTTTTACTTCCTGCAAAAAACGTCTGAATCAGAAGCCCTGTTCTGTACGACGGATGATATCATCCTGAAGGGAACGGGAAAGTGTCGTAAACAGTGCACTGTAGCCTGCCACGCGTACTACCAGATGTTTATATTTCTCAGGATGTTCCTGTGCATCCAGCAGTGTCTGCCTGTCAACTACATTAAACTGCATGTGCATTCCCTTCTGGTCAAAGTATCCGCGGATCAGTGCAACGAATTTCTCCAGTCCCTCTCTTCCTGAAAGTGCGGATGGGTGAAATTTCTGATTAAAAAGTGTTCCGTTGGATACAATAAAATGATCCAGTCTGGATACGGAAGTTGCCGCTGCCGTAGGTCCCTTTACATCCTTGCCCGCAGATGGCGAAACGCCGTCTGCAACAGGTGTGTGTGCATATCTTCCATCCGGCGTCGCTCCTGTCTGTCCGCCCAGCGGTACATTTGCAGATACAGGATACAAACCTGCCTGGAACTTTCCGCCTCTTGGATTGTTATACTTCTGAAGCGGTTTGGAATATGTATAGGCAACTTCTCTTGCAAAATAATCAACTTCCGGAATATCATTTCCAAATTTCGGAACTTCATCGATCATATCGTGGATTTCTTTGAATCTCTGTGTCTTCTGTTCACCCGGTTTCATTCCCATGAAAGTTTTCAGAAGTCCTTCTGCAGTGGAAGCATCCACATTTCTGCCTGCTTTCTGCATTGCCTTCATGATCATCTCTGTCATATCACCGGCGGACTGCGCATCCAGTCCTTTATCATAGTTCCATGCAAGAGCTTCCTTAAGTTCTTTCATAGATACTTTCTTATCCTCATAGACCAGTTTGCGGATTGCAAAAAGTCCATCTGCCATATTGGCGATTCCAAATCCCTGAGGACCTGTAAAGTTGTAAACAGCTCCACCTTCTTGGACAGACTTGCCTTCTTTCAGACAGTCATCTATCATACAGGAAAGGAATGGTAACGGACAGCGTTCCGCATGAGCTACATCAATAGCATTATCTGCATTCACCAGCAGGGAAATGCAGTATTCCATCTGTTTCTTATATGCGTCAAAGAATTCATCAAAGGTCTTCATCTGAGTGACATCGCCGGTAGGGATTCCCACCATCTCACCTTTATCCATACCATTCGAAAAAACAAGTTCCAGAGGTCTGCACATATTAAAGAATGCGGCATCATGCCACCCTTCTGTCTTACCGGCTTTCTGCGGTTCCACACATCCGATGATATTGTACTCTCTGGCATCCTCCAGAGATAAGCCTCTGTTCTGCAGTGCCGGAATAATCACCTCATCATTGTAATATGCAGGAAGTCCGATTCCTGTTCTCGTAAGCTCGGCTGCCTTTATCAGGAATTCATGCGGAGAACCATTCCATACTCTCACAGAAAGTGATGGAGCCGGAAGATGCACATGCATGGATGCCTGAATACACATAACAGAAAGATCGTTAGTTACATCCTCTCCCTCTTTATTCTGACCACCCGCGATCAGATTCTGGAAAAGGCTGTATCCTGCAAATCCTTCCGCTGAAGCCGCATCACGACATTTATTCAGGTCATTTAATTTAACCCAGATGCAATCCATCAATTCCTGTGCGAACTCTCGGGTAATAGTTCCTGCTTCCATATCCTTCTTATAATATGGATACATATACTGATCAAAGCGCCCCGGTGAAATAGAATGTCCACTGGATTCCATCTGAAGAAGCTGCTGTACAAACCAGAATGACTGACATGCCTCATAGAAATTCTGTGCACCCTTTGCCGGTACCCTGCTGCAGTTCTCTGCGATAACAAAAAGTTCCTGTTTTCTTACCGGATCACTTGTCTGTGCCGCCATTTCCTGCGCAAGTTTTGCATATCTGCCTGCATAATCGATCACCGCCTTACAGCTTAAAATCACTGCCTCAAGGAAGTGAGACTTTCTTGCATAATTACCGTCACCGACACTGCATCCATCCAGCTCTTTCTGAGCCTTCTCCATGATTCCCTCAAAACCGATTTCCAGTACTTCCCAGTATTTAACTGTTACATGTCCTACACCATTGTAAAAATAATTTCCAGGTGTAAAAATATTGTGTTCAATTGCCTTGATTGCTTCCGGTGCCATATAGGAAGTTGCAAGTTCACTGGTTGTTTTCCCTTTCCAGTACTTATCTGCCTCCTTAAGTTCGGCTTTGGTCTCCTCAGCAATCTCAAAAGGATCCGCAGTTCTGGTCGCAACTGTATCCAGTTCAGCTTCCAGCCACTCATAAGAGAACTCCGGAAATGTCTGACATCCCCTCGGCGCAATCGTACTGCTTCCGACAATCAGTTCATTGTCACGGATAATGATCGGAATATTATGAAGAATATGCGCAAAAGCCTTTGCTCTGCGTGTGATGATCGGTTCTCCTTCTGTTTCCTTATAAGATTCTGTGATCAGCTTTGCTCTGGCTGATTCGATCACCGGCATATGTTCATACAATGCATCTACCAGTTTCTGAATTCTGGGAGACTTGGGAATATCTGATGTTTGAAATTTTTCCATGTTACTCCTTTCTCATGAATAAAAGCTGCACCCATACCAGACCCCAATACATTCCGGTATCATTCTGACAGCAATATCCTCCATGTTTTCATATAGATTCATTATACCTTATGGCTATCGCGAAGTCAACATAAATCAACACATATATCCTGAGCTTTTATGTTGTTTTTTATTTGTTTTTTCTTCCGTTCTGGTTGTTTTTGTTTTGTTTTTATGATTGACATTTCATTTTTCTTCAGACACGTTAAAAGCAGCATATCAGGTTATGATCCATAACTCTGATATGCTGCTTTTTAATATCGTATATTGTTTTTTCTGCATCGGATGACTTTAATGAGCATGCTTTTCCATCGCTGCACTCCCATATATTCATATACACTTAACTATTGTTTCCTGTTCTCTTTTTGTTCTCTGGCTTCTCTTACTTTCTCCCTCTGTTTCGTCAGATCGTAATAATCATCTGTAAGAACCCCATGTTTTCGCATCATATCAAACACAGTCTGCTGAGCAGGTGTCATCTTCATGCCAATAGAATTATTATAATCCGTAAGAACGCATCCTGTTTTCTCAATCAGCCAGAACAGCGGAGAATCATCATCCGGGATCATTTTCCAGATTTCGTTCTCTGTCCATGGAAGCAATTCCATCATTCCATGAAGATGTCCTCTGGGTATTCTTACGTAATCGCCGTCCGGCTTGATCAGACCGTCAGAAAAGTTCTCATCCTTAATTTTCATCTCATTTAACAGTTCTTCTGTTATCTTCATCCTCTTTTCCTCACCCTCGAGTATTGCTTTTTCCTATTATACGTTTCCCGCCAGAGTTACGCAAGTAAAAAGTCTGAATAGCCTCTTTCCTCAAAAATATATGTTACTGTTCACTCCGTTCTCAGTAACATAGCCAAAATTCATTCCAGATTGCCTG
>NZ_JAJDMI010000184.1:0-379 GCF_020593505.1 Blautia sp. DFI.3.45 | reverse complement strand
AAAGTGCCGTTTGATGTAGTAACAGAACGATTTTCAAGGTCAATCTGCAATCCGTCAAAATTTAGCTTTTGTATGGCTCCAGCTTGCTGATTAAAGCGAGTGTAGCGGCGAATAAGAGACGCAATACGGGCAATCAGTTCATCCATATCAAACGGTTTTGTAAGATAATCGTCCGCTCCGGCCCGTAAGCCCCGTACTTTAGAAATGCTGTCATTTTTAGATGTGAACATCAAAATCGGCAGACTGTTCTCTTTGCGGATTTCTTCCAGCGTTTCAAAGCCATCCATACCAGGCATCATCACATCCAGCACCACAAGCTGATACTCCTGCTCTCTTAATTTTTGTAAGCCCTCTTTTCCGGTATTACAAAAATCAGCTT
>NZ_JAJDMI010000183.1:0-383 GCF_020593505.1 Blautia sp. DFI.3.45 | reverse complement strand
ACCTTGCCGCAACCTTGCATTAACCTTGCAATTTGAAATTCGGCTAAAATGACAAAGGCTCCCGCCATAAAGACGGGAACCCGCTTAACTCTCCAAAGGAAAAAGCAACATAAATTCAGTTCCTTTTCCCGGCAAACTTTCAACTGTTATACTCCCACCCATCTTTTCTACAAGCTGATGGACAATAGAAAGACCAAGACCGCTTCCTTTTTCAGACCGTCCTTTGTCACACTTATAGAGCCGTTCAAAAATGTGTTTCAAATCTTCCTTCGCAATTCCCACTCCATTATCCGCCAGCAACAGCTCCATACTGTTTTCCTTCTTCGACAGGGAAATTTTAATTTTGTCTGCATGGCTATGAGCGATTACATTTTGAATAAGGT
>NZ_JAJDMI010000182.1:0-383 GCF_020593505.1 Blautia sp. DFI.3.45 | reverse complement strand
CACAAGGACGAATGTTAATGCTAAAACTATTTTCTTCATAAAATCATCACCAGCCATTCCTTGGTGCTACCTTTTTGACCTTTTCTTTGTTTGGGTTGCTTCTCGCTCTTTCATGCACAAAATCAAGATGGCAGAAATAACAACAGCAAGCACAAGACTGCAAGAACAGATTCCGATGTTCCAGTTGACTGCGGTATCATAGCTACGGTAGCCTACCATTCCGAGACTTGCGGTAATCGGATAAAGGTTTGCTAATGTCATATTTCCTGCGGCAAACATCCCTCCATATCCATAGACAAAAGCAATTATTACACCGACTAAAAAGCTACCTGCCCTCCGACAAGTAAGAGCGATAATCGGCAGAACCGCAAGATATAAAAAGA
>NZ_JAJDMI010000181.1:0-384 GCF_020593505.1 Blautia sp. DFI.3.45 | reverse complement strand
CGTTGTCCTCATAGATTTTGCAAATCAGTTTTTCCAGTTCTCCGGCTCTCTTTTGAGCAGCGGCCAGACGCCTGCGCTTTCTCGCTATATCGGCACTCTGTTGGGCAACCTGCGTTTCCTGAACGGCGTGAATAAATTCCGTCCGATCATTTCTGGAATATTCAGCGATAGCCCGGAGCGTGTCGGAAACCAATGTCAGAACAGCACTCTCATTGATACGGTGTTGTGTAGGGCATAGTATCCCACACGGAACTTTGGTATAATTGGAACAGGTATATTGAGAAATCCGCTTGCCATTGTTGGTGCGGTGGACATACATCTTGCCGCCACAATCGGCACAATAGAGCAAGCCTGTGAGGGGAGCCGCTTCGCCCCAGCCGTTTG
>NZ_JAJDMI010000180.1:0-385 GCF_020593505.1 Blautia sp. DFI.3.45 | reverse complement strand
TACAGAGCCGGTGCGTCCGTTCCTTTCGGGTAAGCTGCTTCAACTGGTGCTGCAATACCTTTTCATCATTAATGGCTTTCCGCAGCTTCTTTTCGCTTTTCTCCAGCTCCCTGTTGAGCTTTTCCAGCTTTGAGGTATCAGGCAAGGGCAGCGTCCTCCTTTCCCGGTATCAGCACATAAATCCTGTTTGGTTCTCCAACGCCCTGACGCACCCGCATGATAAGTCCGGCGGTTTCCAGTTCATTCAGAGAACGCTTGACCGTCATGGGACTGCGGGACAGGACTGCGGCAATGGCTGTGACAGGGAAGCAGACAAACAGGATTCCGTTCTCGTCCTCCTGCCCTTTGGACAGCATAGCGTCCAGCATCCGGCAGTACATGACCT
>NZ_JAJDMI010000179.1:0-404 GCF_020593505.1 Blautia sp. DFI.3.45 | reverse complement strand
AAAAAGAAGAACGCAAGGACAGGCTTCATCAGAATTATTTGAAGCGGAAAGCCAGTGGCGCACAAAAACGGTATGAGGACAAAATTAAGGCAAAGAAAAAAGCGGAAATGGACGCTAAGAAAGCCCTGATCCGGGCGGAGGATATGAAAAAAGGCGTTTTTTCTACTGTCGGACAGCTGCCGAAAGAAGAACCGCGCAAAGGCAGCATAGCAGCCAGCGCAGCAGTCTAATCATCATGGAGCAAAGGAGAATGAATATGAGTAAGTTGACTTACATTCGTTGCGGAGATTATGATATACCCAACCTAAAACTTTCTGTGCAGCCGGAAACTTCTATCGGCAAGTACGGCAGAATGCGAAAATCCTACCTAAAGGAACATCGCCCCATTCTCTACAACCATCTGC
>NZ_JAJDMI010000020.1:0-63016 GCF_020593505.1 Blautia sp. DFI.3.45 | reverse complement strand
GGGATAAAAGGTCGGAGGCGTAAGCCGTTACTACGACTGGGCAGTTACAAGCCCAATACCTTTAGGTGATGGGTAGTTGACGTTAATATATCCATATACAAAAGAAAAAACAGTCCCAGTTCCCCGGAGAGGAGAAATCATGCGTGATGAGACGAAGATGGACGTATATACGTCTGGAGTGACTGGCGCAGAGTATGATGCAGGAATGAAACAGCTTATGAGTAATAAGGAGATTATCGTTCCCATTTTGCAGATGACGGTGCCAGAGTTTAAAACGTGCTCACAGGAAGAAATTCTACAGTGCTTAGACATTTCTTCTATTACAAAAGATGATTTCGTAAGTGATATACCAAATGTAGAAAAGGATCTGAGATTAACAAAAGAAGACAGTGAACTCTCATCTCTTGTGGAGAAACTGGTGAGGTTTGATATTCGGTTTAAAATAATAAATCCAAAGTTATCTACAGAGAAAATAAGAGTGAATTTACATATTGATATGGAAGCGCAGAAAAGCTACCGTCCAAGTAATCCGTCATACCCTATATTAAAACGTGCCGTATATTATGTGGCCAGAGACCTTTCATCTCAGTTAAGTACTATTACGCAGACTACAGATTATTCAAAGTTGGAAAAATGTTACTCCATATGGATCTGTGCGGAGGATGTGCCAAAGAAACTGCAGAATACATTGACGGAATACTCTTTTTCGAAGAAGGATATTATAGGGGTAGCAGATGAACCTGAGGAGGATTATGAGCTCTTAACAGTAATTATAATCCGACTGGGAAAAGAAACAGAAGAAAAAGGAATATTTGATTATCTGAAAGGGCTTTTTACTGGTGATATAAAGAGAATACAAAGATATTCACATATAGAATGGTCAGAACCATTTCAGGAGGAGGCGAGCAAAATGACAGGATTTGGAGATATGATTTATGAAAGAGGAATACAGCAAGGCCGTCATGAGGGAATGATTCTGGGGGCTCTCATGAGTGGAAAAACTCCAGAAGAAGTTTCGAAGATGTTGAACTTGCCTCTGGAAGAAATAAAAAAAGTTCAGGAACAGCAGATGACTGTGAACAAGTAGTGAAAGTAAATTACAAATATAAAATTAATTGGGAACTGGGAGCATTAATCAAGCTAATCATAAAAGAGGCTATGCACATTATACGTGCATAGCTCCTTTTGCGTTGGTATTTATGCATTGCGAATATCTGCCTGAAATCAATTTTCTGATTTTAATGCGTCTTCCAGGAATTTCACCGCATCTCTGACACAGTCATCACAGGAGCGGATTACCTTTCCGGTTTCCACACCCTTTAAGTCTTTACATATCACAGTTCCATTCTGCTGTTTAAACTGATTCATGACAGAGCGGACAGTCTGAGAGGTTCCTGCTTTGTCCTGGTTAATAAGTCCAGCTACAACTGCAGCACCGGAGATTGCTCCGCATGTACCGGCCATAGTGCCAAGACCTGCACCGAATCCCTGTGTGATCTTTTTGAGTGTATCCTCATCCATAGATGCCTCTTTACAGAAAGAACAGGCCACAGCCTGTGCACAGTTATAGCCGTTATGTTTCTTTTCTACTGCTTTTTCACATCTTAAATTTTCCATATATAAAATCCTCCTGTGTATAAATTTTAACCGAATCAAGTAAGTCCCCTGCTTGACTTGCGAAAAGTAATAAGCAGTGGGTGGGGACTTGAAGATATAGTTTATGATAGCACCTTGAACCTGTTTTTACAACCTTCACAAAAATTTTCAATTTACAAAGATTTTACTTTAGCGTGGTTTTACATTTAACTTTGGATTTCTATAATAGCACTTGTAAATGAGGCAACAAGTTATAAAACATAAAGATATTAAAAAGGAAATGAGCCTTTCACTTTATATTAAAAACATGGCTCATGGGAAGAGGAGAAAATTATCATGAAGAAAAAAATCGCAACAATCCTTACAGCAGCAGTTATCGGAGCAACAGCTTTCACAACAATCGTAAGTGCAGCAAGCGGAGACATCACAGTTGTATCCCGTGAGGATGGTTCCGGTACACGTGGAGCATTCGTAGAACTGTTTGGAATTGAAGAAGAAAAAGACGGTGAGAAAGTAGATATGACTACAGATGAAGCAAGTGTAACAAACAGCACATCTGTTATGATGACAACTGTTGCAGGTGATGAAAATGCAATCGGTTATATCTCACTTGGTTCTCTGGATGATACAGTAAAGGCAGTTAAGATCGACGGCGTAGAAGCTACTGTAGATAATGTTTCCAATGATTCTTACAAGATCGCACGTCCATTCAACATCCTTACATCTGATAAAGAAAGCGATGCAGCAAAGGATTTTGTAAACTACATTATGAGCTCTGACGGACAGAAGATCGTAGAGGACAACGGTTATATCAAAGAAGCAGCAGATGCTAAGGCTTATGAAGCAGCAGACGGAGTTTCCGGTAAAGTAGTAGTTGCAGGTTCTTCTTCAGTAACACCGGTTATGGAGAAACTTGCAGAAGGCTATGAAGCAGTAAACAAAGACGTAACTGTAGAAGTTCAGCAGAGTGATTCCACAACAGGTGTAAACATGGCAGCAGAAGGAACAGTAGATATCGGTATGGCATCCCGTGACCTGAAGGATGAAGAGAAAGACCTTGGTCTTACAGCTACAGTTATCGCAAGAGATGGTATCGCAGTCATCGTAAACAAAGACAATGATGTTGATGAACTTACAAGCAATCAGGTAAAGGCTGTATACACAGGCGAGACTACTACATGGGAAGATCTTGCTAAATAATGTAACAGATTTAGTTTCAGAGCAGTTCGCCTGTGAATGAAATAGTACAGCAGGCGGGCTGTTTGCATGTTGAAAATCATATTCTGAGAATTATTGCAAAAGTGACAGGTTATGATTTTTGATACAGGGAAAGAAAGGTGTAATGAATGAACCACTTTAAAGAAAAAGCAATGAAATGTGTATTTCTGATCGCAGCCTGTACTTCAGTGTTGGCAGTATTTCTGATCTGTGCATTTCTGTTTGCAAATGGTGTCCCGGCTATCGGGAAAATCGGCCCGCTGAAGTTCCTGCTGGGAACGAAGTGGAAGCCGTCAAATGATATTTTTGGAATCCTTCCAATGATCGTAGCAAGTATTTATGTAACTGCAGGTGCCATTCTCCTGGGGGTGCCGATTGCACTCTTTACTTCTGTTTTTATGGCACGTTACTGCCCGAAGAAAATTTACAGACCATTGAAATCAGGAATTGAATTGATGGCAGGTGTACCTTCTATTGTGTATGGTTTCTTTGGCCTGATTCTTATTGCTCCTCTGATCAGACAGATTTTCGGCGGAACAGGAACCAGTATGCTGGCAGCCTGTGTTCTGCTTGGAATGATGATCCTGCCGACTATCATCGGAGTTACGGAATCTGCGATCCGCAGCGTACCTGAGAGTTATTACGAAGGTTCACTGGCACTGGGAGCAACCAAGGAGAGAAGCATCTTTTTTGTCATGCTTCCGGCAGCAAAATCAGGTATTCTGGCAGCTGTAGTGCTTGGAATCGGTCGGGCGATCGGTGAGACAATGGCTGTTGTAATGGTTGCAGGTAACCAGCCGAGAATGCCACAGGGAATCCTGAAAGGTGTCCGTACAATGACTGCAAATATCGTCACTGAGATGGGTTATGCAACAGGTCTTCACAGAGAAGCACTGATCGCAACAGCAGTTGTGTTATTTATCTTTATTCTTATCATTAACCTGAGTCTTTCTTTACTGAACAGGAGGGCAGAACATGCAAATTGATACAGCAGCGGCAATTGATTTGTCCAAAGAAAAAAAGCAGAATAAGTCTTCTTTCTCAGATCAGATGAAGGCATATATTAAGCATCCGGGATCAGGTGTTCTTGCATTGCTTACCCTTTTAGGTGCAGTCCTGACATTTGCATTACTGTTCTTCCTGATCGGATATATTCTGGTCAAGGGCGTACCGTATCTGTCAACAGACTTGTTCAGTTTAACTTATAATTCAGAGAATCTTTCCTTACTTCCTTCTCTGATCAACACATTCATCCTGACGGTTGTTTCACTTGTAATCGCAGCACCGCTGGGAATCTTTGCAGCCATCTATCTGGTAGAATATGCGAAAAAAGGAAGTAAGCTTGTAAATGTGATCCGTATTACGGCAGAAACACTTTCAGGAATTCCTTCTATTGTATATGGTCTTTTCGGTATGCTGTTTTTCGTAACAGCACTGCATTGGGGACTTTCCCTTCTGTCCGGTGCTTTCACACTGGTAATCATGATTCTTCCTCTGATCATGCGTACTGCGGAAGAAGCCCTGAAATCTGTTCCTGATTCTTATCGTGAAGCCAGCTTTGGACTTGGAGCAGGTAAACTTCGTACCATCTTCACCATTGTTCTGCCATCAGCAGTACCTGGTATTCTGGCAGGTGTGATCCTGGCCATCGGACGTGTGATCGGCGAAACAGCAGCCCTGATTTATACAGCAGGTACAGTTGCAGAGGTACCGAAGAACCTGATGGGTTCCGGACGTACTCTGGCACTTCATATGTATGTGCTGTCAGGTGAGGGCCTTCATATGAATCAGGCATCTGCAACAGCAGTTGTTATTCTGGCATTTGTTCTTGTAATCAATTTCCTGTCCGGAGCAGTTGCCAAACGAATTGCGAAAGGATAAGAAAAATGAGTGGTAATGAAAAAATAACAGTTGAAAATATGAATTTACATTACGGAAAATTCCATGCGCTAAAGAATATAAACATGGCAATTCCGGAGAAAGAAATCACAGCTTTTATCGGACCGAGTGGCTGCGGTAAATCTACACTTCTGAAATCTTTAAACCGTATGAATGACCTTGTTGAGGGATGTGTGATCACCGGTAAGGTACAGCTTGACGGTGAAGATATTTACGGAGATATGGATGTGAATCTCCTGAGAAAAAGAGTGGGAATGGTATTCCAGAAGCCTAATCCTTTCCCTATGAGCATTTATGATAACATTGCATATGGACCTAGAACCCATGGAATCCGTTCCAAGTCTAAGCTGGATGATATTGTAGAAAAATCTCTCCGAGATGCAGCTATCTGGGATGAAGTAAAAGACAGATTAAAGAAAAGCGCACTGGGTATGTCCGGTGGTCAGCAGCAGAGACTCTGTATTGCCAGAGCACTGGCAGTTCAGCCGGAGGTACTTCTGATGGATGAGCCTACATCCGCACTTGACCCTATCTCAACTTCCAAGATCGAGGAGCTGGCGATGGAGTTAAAGAAGGATTATACTATTGTTATGGTAACTCATAATATGCAGCAGGCCACACGTATTTCGGATAAAACAGCATTCTTCCTTCTGGGAGAGGTGGTTGAGTTTGATGATACCGATAAACTGTTCTCTATGCCTTCTGACAAGCGTACAGAGGATTATATTACAGGAAGGTTTGGTTGATTATGTCAAAGTATTTCGAAAGACAGCTGGAGGAACTGCACGTTCAGCTTATCACACTGGGAAGCTATTGTGAGAAAGCAATTTCATTCTCTGCAAAAGCAATCCAGAAGGTACAGAATGAAGAGATTGCCCGCCAGGTTTTTGAGACGGACAGAGATATTGATGCCAAGGAAAGAGAGATTGAGAATCTGTGCCTGAGTCTTCTGCTCCATCAGCACCCGGTTGCAAGAGATTTAAGAGAGATATCTGCAGCATTGAAGATGGTTTCTGATATGGAACGTATCGGTGACCAGGCAGCAGATATTGCAGATCTGTCTTTATATGTTGCAAAGAATACCACTGCGATCCCGGAGACTATCACACAGATGGCGGAAGACACTGTGCGTATGGTAACTGAGAGCGTGGATGCTTTTGTAAAGAGTGATCTGGAGCTGTGCAGAAATGTCATTGACAGAGATGATGTGGTGGATGATGCGTTTAACGAGATTAAAGAGAAGCTTGCAGATATGATCTACGGAGGAAATCTGGATGCCAAGACCGGACTGGATCTTCTTATGACTGCCAAGTATTTTGAACGTATCGGAGATCATGCAGTGAATATTGCTGAATGGGTGGAATATTCCATCACAGGACAGCACAGAAATAATGAGCATCAGGATTATCTGAATAATTAAAAAATGAAGTCCCTTATCACAGATAATGTGAGAGTGTGCAGGGGCGTTTTATATCCGCAGGCGGGAACCGTTTGCGGATATTTGAGTGTTAATATGTAAAGGGAAGTGAAGAGAAGTGACAAAAAAAATATTTAAGTCTACAATGTTAGTATGTGTACTGGTTCTGTCTGTAGGACTGGCTGCTGTGATGGGGATTCTTTACAGTAATTTTGACGGACAGATGAAGAAAGAACTGTCAAAGGAAGCTGCTTATCTGTCATATGGTGTAGAACAGCAGGGAACAGATTATCTGAAGAATGTAAAGGATAAGAGCTCAAGGATTACTTATATTAATAAGGATGGAACTGTGCTTTTTGATAATAAGGCTGATGCAGATGAAATGCAAAATCATAAGAACAGAACTGAATTTCAGAAAGCAGAGAAATATGGTGCAGGAGAATGTTCCAGGTATTCGGATACACTTTCTGAGAAAACAATTTATTATGCACTGCGTCTGAAGGATGGAACTGTGCTGAGAGTTTCAGACACTCAGGATTCTGTGCTGGCACTGGTTGAAAATCTTCTTCTTCCCTTATGTGGACTCTTATTTCTGATGCTGATTCTATCAGGAATCATGGCATCTGTGATATCAAAAAGGATCGTAAAACCTGTGAATGAGCTGGATCTGGAACATCCGGAGGAGAATAAGATTTACGAGGAGCTTTCTCCGCTTTTAGGTAAAATCCATAAACAGAACCGGCAGATCCAGAAGCAGCTGGAACTGGCAAAACAGCAGCAGGAAGAATTCTCTCTTATTACAGAAAATATGCAGGAAGGTCTGATCGTGATTGATAAGTATACCATGATTCTTTCTGCCAATTCCAGTGCATGGAATCTGTTCCGGGTAGATAAAGTATGTCAGGGAGAAAGTGTTTACTGTCTGGATCGTGCGGAAGATTTCAGACATGCGATCGAGCAGGTTCTCAGCGGAGAACATGCGGAACTGATATTGAAATTAAATGGAAGCGATATCCAGTTGATTGCCAATCCTGTGGTACGTGGACAAAAAACAGAAGGTGCTGTGATCCTGCTTGTGAATGTGACAGAGAAGCTTGAGAGGGAGAATCTGCGGAGAGAGTTTTCGGCAAATGTCTCTCATGAGCTGAAGACTCCTCTGACTTCTATTTCAGGATTTGCGGAGATCATGCAGGGCGGTCTGGTGAAATGTGAGGATATTCCCAAGTTTGCAGGGCGTATTTATAAGGAATCCCAGAGACTGCTTCAGCTGGTTGAGGATGTGATCCAGATTTCCCAGCTTGACGAGGAAAAAACATCCTACACCTGGGAACTGGTGGATGTTTATCAGGTTTGTAAGAATGCCTTTGAAAGTCTGAAGGAGAAAGCACAGAGCATGAATGTGCATCTTTATATCTGTGGGGACAGTATGAAGATGGAGGCAGTTCGGACACTTCTGGAAGAGGCAGTTTATAATGTCTGCGATAATGCCATTAAGTATAACCGAAATGATGGAAGTGTAAGCATTTTTCTGACTCAGACTGCACATGAGATACAGATTGTAGTCAAGGATACAGGTGTGGGAATTCCAAAGGAAGATCAGGATAGAGTTTTTGAGAGATTTTACAGAGTGGATAAAAGTCATTCCAAAGAGATTGGAGGTACCGGACTGGGACTTTCTATTGTGAAGCATGCGGTCAGCACTTTGAATGGAAGTATTGTGCTGAGAAGTGAAGAAGGAAGTGGAACGGAAATTACTATGAAATTTCTGAAAGTGCATAAGGAATAAAATAGAATAGATACAGAGGGGATGTCAGTTTGACAGCCCCTCTAAATTATACCGTAGAAAGAACCTTTTTATTTTTTTCGATATTCATTGGGGGTGCAGCCGATCACATCTTTAAACAGTTTGGAAAAGTAGGAATAATTTCCATAGCCGACTTTCAAAGCAACTGTTCCCACCGGGATGTCAGGGTTGAGCAGAAGCTCTTTTGCTTTTTCTAACCGATAGGTGGTGATGTAATTGATGATAGAGGTCTGCGTTTGTTTTTTGAAAAGTCGTGCCAGATAATCTGGATTGAGATAAACCATATCAGCCAGCATGGTACGTGAGATATCTTCGGAGTAGTGCTGATGGATATAGTTGAGTACAATATCAACGACGGAGTCTTTTTCGTTGATGAAGCTATTGTATTCTACGGCGCGTTGTATCAGATAGCGCAGATAATTAAACATATATGGTACAGCGTCCAGAGATTTTGTGATCAGTTCGTCTCTTTCTTCTGAAGAAAATAGAGTGTGTGCTTCGATTCCGTTTTTATGTAGATAGGAAAAAACAATTTGTTCGATATCAAGTCTCAGATGCAGAAGAAAATTTTTGGTGATACCACTGGCCTGAATGTATTTGGACAGGTAATTTTCGATATTCTGTAAAGCTGCGTCTGCCTGTTTTTGTTCCAGAAAAGTATTGATTACTTCCAGTGATGGAGGGATGTAGGAAGTTGTGCTGGGAACAAAATCTTGCAGAAAAAGTGGTTTATTTACGGAGTTAAGGTTGGATTCTCTCATTTCACGTAGTCTGGTAAGAGTTTCAGGCAGTTCTGTCAGGGAAACCTCTGGTGCAATGCCGCATGCAATTTCACAGTGCAGAAAACTCTGAAGATTTTTGAACAGTGTCAGTAGATTTTCTGTAAATGGCTGACGGATTTGTTCCAGTTGCAATCCAGAAAGTATGACAACGTATTCAAAGGTGTTCAGTATCACTATAGACTCATAGAGAATGCAGGATTTCTGAAAGGTTTCGGCTGTAATATTCTGGAAAGAAAAATCTACCATGGAAGACTCCATGGGCATTATCTGGCCGGAGAGTGGATAAAGCCGGAACAAAACAGGAATGAAGAGGTCATCTGCTGTATAGGAAAGATCTTTTTTTCTTAATTCTGTTTCAAGAAGAGAAGGTTCACGAAACAGAGTGGTGGCAAAAAGTTCTTTCCAGAATAAATCTACAATATAGCGGTAATTATCTTTCCATTTCTGACTGTCTGCTTTTGTCTGGGTGAGCGCAGCATTCTTTCTGACTTTAGAAACTGCTTTTTCCAGAATATGGGATAAAGTATCAAAGTCTATAGGTTTTAGCTGGTAATCGAGGGAGGACAGTTCGATAGCTTTTTTTGCGTAATCAAAATCCGCATAGCTGGTCAGGAAAATAAATTGTATTTCTTTTCCTGATTCCCGGACCCAGGAAAGAAGATCAAGACCAGAACCGCCGGGCATTTCGATATCGCAAACACAGATATCGATGGAGTTTTTTTCTATGATTTTCTGAGCTTGACGGATATTGAAAGCAGTGAGTACTTCTGTGATTGTTAGTTGCTCCCAGTTTATTTTTTTCTCAAGGGCCGCTACAACAAAGCGGTCATCATCAACTAATAATGCGTTCATAAAACTTTCCTTTCATAAATTAGGCAGAGAATTGGATCAGATTGCAGGGAGAAGGATGGTTACGCAGGCACCCCCAGACGGGAGGTTTGAGAAAGTAATGACCGCTTCTCCCTGACCGTACAGCAGATTCAGACGTTGGATGGCATTGGTAATTCCAATACGGTGACCATTTTGAGGTTCCAGAGGAATAGCAGAATTTAGGGATTGCAGGATGTCTTCCGAGAATCCGCATCCAGTGTCCATGACCTGAATCTGAATATTTTCATGTGAATTTCCGCCGGCAGTCATCCAGGCGATGTCTGTGCGTATGATTATGGGGTCATCAAAAGTATTGGAGTGTTTGATGGCGTTTTCTATAAAGGTCTGGATCAGAATGGGTGGGATTCGTATGTTTTCTGTACCTTCTTCTGCGTGAATTTCATAGGAGAACGTATCTCCGTAACGCATCTTTTGGATTTCCATATAATTTTTTATATGTTCCAGTTCATTTTTTACAGGAACAAGATCCTGGGTGTTCTGGAAAATATATCGAAAATAGTTGGAAGTAATCATAGACATTTTCATGATCTCTTCGTAAAGCTGCGTCTGTGCCATACTGTAAATGGTATTCAGACAGTTCAGAAAAAAGTGAGGACGGATCTGTAGCTGAAGATAATTCATCATTGTTTTTTGTTTTTCCAGTTCTTTTTCGTAAATGTCAATTTTCAGTTTTTTGATCTGGCGCATCAGATTTTTGAACTGGGAGTTCGCCTGCTCAAGTTCGAGAAGATTGGTGTCTTTTAAACTGATGGTTTCTGCAGAATCATCCAGATGTGCCAGATTTTCTAAAAAGAGCTTGATCGGAGTCAGAACGTGTTTCTTCATATAGAAAATGGAAGTAAACAGAATAACTGCGACCAGAAGGACTGCCAGTGCAAGAATAAACTGAAGCAGGATTATTTTTTCATAAGCCCTGAATTTGCTGAGAATAATCTGAGGATAAAAAGCACCCATAATCAGAGCACCGCTGATAATCAGATTATTTCCCTTATTATAGGTCTCGTAAGAATCGGAATTGCTTTTTCTTGGAAATTCAATATGGTGTTGCTTCAGCAGTTCTTTATTAGTAAGTACGGTTCCGTTTTGCGAGGTAAGAGAAATGAAACCGTCTTTTTCTTTAATTATGTTTTTTAGTGGCTGAATGATATTGTCAGCAGGAATAAAACAGCAGGCGTAGTGGGAGCCTGTATGAAAGGATTTGTAAAAATATACGTTCTTTCCGAACATTAGTACTTCCCAGGCATCCGTGTAGAAACTTGTTTTGGGCGCAGTTATTTTTTGGATCAGATGCTTGTTCAGCAGTACGAGCTGATTCTGAGTAAGTGTCTGAAAAATTTCTGTAGGACGATACATCCGTTCATTCTCTGAATTATATAGAAAAATCTGATATCCTTTTTCAAAAGATTCCAGAAAAATATCAATATTATTATGAACTCGTTCTGCGGATGAAATGAATTCCAGTTTGTCCTGTGTTTCCAACAGAGTATCTGCATCGTCATTTTCAGTCAGGAGCCGGATTAAATAGCGATTGATGGAAATATGTACGGTGTCGATTTGCGAAGCATAAAGGGATGTTGTATCTTGCAGGGACTGAATACTTTGGGAACGCATGGAAAAAATGACAAAACAGCTGATCATGATATCCAGGATTACAACCGGAACCAGCAGAAAAAACAAAAATTTTATGACATGATCAATGGAGTATCCGGCAACACGATGTCTGGAATACATATAAATACCTCCTGAAATATTATAAAATCATTATGATGAAAACAATTATAACAAAAATCCGATAAAAAGATAATAATATTCCGACCTTTTGATACAACAAAAGAGACAAGCTATGAAAAAAGAAATCGGATTTCGGAAAGTGTGAGGTCGTTATTTTACTATTAAAATACTGGAAAATCTGTATAATGAGAAACATCAGACAGAGAGATGTATACATCAAAAAAAATTAAAAAGGAAAAGAATTGAGGTAAAAGGATGAATAAGAAAGTGATTGCAGCGGGAATGGCTATGGTACTGGCTTCTATGGGGCTGACTGCCTGTGGCGATTCCGGTTCAAAAGAGGCTAAAGATTCTTCTGATGAGACTTATACAGTTACAATGGCTTATATTGGAGATAAGGAGGAAGATACAGATCGCATCGAGAAGAAAATCAATGAGATTATGAAGAAAGATATCAATATGGAACTCGATATCGAACCGATCAGCTGGGGTGCCTATGCGGAAACAATGAAGCTGATTCTATCCGGTGGAGAAAAGATGGACATTGTACCAATCCTGGTGGAACAGGTTAATTCCATGGTGAATGCGAAGCAGGTTATTGACATGTCTGAATATATCGACAAATATGGCAATAATATTAAAGAACTGCTTGGTGATACTGCGAAAGCAGCAAATATCGGAAATTATGTATACGGTGTGACAACAGGACGCGAATGGTTCTGCCAGTCATCTGTTATTATGCGAAAAGATATTCTGGATGAGTGTGGAATTGATGTATCTTCTATCACAGATTATAAAGATTTGACTGACGTTTATGCAACTGTGAAAGAAAAATATCCAGATATGGTCATGATGGCAAGCAATAACAGTGCAACACCGGATACCAAATATGAAATGAATGATACACTTACTGATGGATTTGGTGTATTGATGGATCATGGTCAGGATACGACAGTTGTAGATTATTATGAGACAGATGAATATAAAGAGTTTGTAGAAACAATGTATGACTGGCAGCAAAAAGGTTATTTGTCCAAAGATGCTGCAACCACAACAGAGAGTGCGGAGAATCAGGTAAAAGCAGGTGCCGCTTTTTCTTACCTTGCACCAAACAAACCAGGATATGATACCCGTGCCGCTTTACTTTGCGGAACAGAGATGGAGATTGCTCCGATTTCCGAACCATGGGCTGGTACTGCACAAATTTCTTACCTGACTTATGGCATCAGTTCAAGTTCTGCTGATAAAGATAAAACAATGCAGTGTCTGGATTATTTATATGGAAATGCAGATATTCTGAACCTGTTGAACTGGGGGGAAGAAGGTGTTGATTACGAAGTTGTAGATGCTGAAAATAATATCATTAACTATCCGGATGGAAAAGATGACAGCAACACGTATCATCTGGCAGAAGGATGGCAGTTATTTGACCAGTTTAAAATGCATATCTGGGAGGGTGATTCACCAGATATCTGGGATGAAACAAAGGCACTGAATGAGAGTGCAATCAAATCAAAAGCATTCGGATTTACCTATGATTCTACAAGTGTTGCAAACGAACTGGCTGCACTGAGTAATGTAAAAGCAAAATATGCAGCTGCTCTTGGTTCTGGTACAGTAGATCCTGAAGAAACACTTCCGAAATTTATTGAGGAACTGAAGAAAGCAGGAATTGAGAAAGTGATCAGCACCAAACAGGAACAGCTGGACAAGTGGCTGGAAGAGAATAAATAACACAGACAGGGGATGCCGCTATGCATCCCCTGTTATATTCCAGATAATTGAAAGGAAAAATTTATGAAAAAAGCAAAATTTAAAAGATGGGTACCGCTTTATCTGATGATGGCACCGGGGCTGATTTATCTTTTTATCAATAATTATATGCCGATGGCAGGACTTGTGGTTGCTTTCAAAAATTACAACGTGGTAGATGGAATCTTTGGCAGCCCATGGGCCGGTCTCAGCAATTTTACTTATCTGTTTAATGATGCGTGGACGATTACAAGAAATACGTTGCTTTATAATATTGTATTTATTATCATCAACCTGATTCTGGGAATTGCATTTGCCATCTTTATCTGTGATATTCGGAGCAAGGCATGCAAAACAATTTATCAAAGTGCAATTTTACTGCCGTTTCTTATGTCTATTGTAATTGTAAGTTATATCACTTTTGCCTTTTTCAGTGGGGATAATGGAATGCTGAATAAGACAATTCTTCCGTTTTTCGGGAAAGAAGCAATTAATTGGTATTCAGAATCCAAATATTGGCCTGTGATCCTGGTTATCGTAAATACATGGAAAGGTGTAGGATATGGATGCCTGATTTATATTTCCAGTATTTCCGGAATTGATCCTTCTTTTTATGAGGCTGCAGAACTGGATGGAGCTTCAAAGTGGAAACAGATCCGATACATTACACTTCCATCGATCATGCCGTCTGTAATCACTTTGACACTGTTAAACATTGGAAGAATTTTCTATTCTGATTTTGGATTATTCTATCAGGTTACACAAAATTCCGGTCAGCTTTATGATACCACCAATGTAATCGATACTTATGTATACAGGGCACTGCTTCAGTCCGGAAATATCGGAATGGCTTCAGCGGCAGGCTTTTATCAGTCCATTGTCGGATTTGCCTGTGTACTGCTGGCAAATGTGGTTGTGCGCAAATTAAGCCCTGAAAATGCAATGTTCTAGGAGGTAAAAAATGGTTAGAAGCAAAAGTGCAAAAAGATTTGAACGATTGGCACATACGGTCATGATACTGGTTACAATCTGTATTGTATTGCCGTTTATCTTGTTATTTATGTCATCTATTACCTCTGAAAGTGCTCTGGTTAGAGATGGATATTCCTTTTTTCCAAAAGAGTTCAGTATTCATGCCTATAAGTTTATCTGGGATAATGCTGCAAATGTATTCAGGGCATATGGAATTACAATACTGGTCACTGTAATAGGAACCAGTATTAATGTGGCAATGTCTGCATTGTTGGCGTATCCGCTTTCCCTGAAAAATCTTCCAGGAAAAAGAATCCTGAATTTCTACATATTTTTTACCATGTTATTTAATGGTGGACTGGTTCCTACATATCTCATGTATACAGGAATTTTCCATATCAATAACACACTGCTTGCATATATTGTGCCGGGACTTCTGATGAGTGCTATGAATGTTATGCTGATTCGTACATTCTTTGCAACCAGTATTCCGGATGCACTTTTTGAAGCAGCTCAGATTGACGGTGCAAGTCAATTCCAGATTTTTTTCAAAATTGTATTGCCACTGGGTAAACCCATTCTTATTGCCATGGGTCTGCTTTCCGGATTAGGATACTGGAATGACTGGACAAATGGTCTGTACTATATTAGAGATACGAAGTTATATGGCATTCAGAACCTTCTGAATAAGATGATTTCAGATTTGACAGCACTGACACAGAATGCTTCTGGTGCGTCAACTGTTGCAATTGCAGATATTCCATCTGCATCTGTCAGAATGGCAATAGCGTTTGTTGCAATGCTACCGATTTTATGCCTGTATCCGTTTTTACAGAGATATTTTACCAAAGGTATCGCGCTTGGTGCCGTAAAAGGCTGAAGATGTTTTGAAGGAAAGGTGGATTATTTTCCTGTAAATATTTAGTGTTTTCAGCAAAGATTTTTTCTGATAAGATGGGGAATAGAAAGTATTGGGGAAAAACGGTCGGAACGATCATTGCATCGCTTGAGAGATGTTGTTCTCAGAAAGAAAGGATAAAACATGAACGATTATAAATTGGATTTAGAGAAATATGCAACACTGGCGAGACAGGCAGCCGCAGAGGGATGTGTACTTCTGGAGAATGAGAAGCAGGCACTTCCTTTGAGAGAGGGAGAGAGTGTGGCTGTTTTTGGCCGCATGGCATTTCATTATTATAAAAGCGGACTTGGTTCCGGCGGTCTGGTGAATACGAGATATGTAGTGGGAATTCTGGATGCGCTGAAGGAGTGTAAAGAGATTCAACTGGATGAGAAACTGCTGGGTATTTATGCAAACTGGATTAAAGAGAATCCTTATGATGAAGGTCAGGGATGGGGTCGTGTTCCGTGGTCTCAGAAAGAGATGGAAGTTACAGAGGAAATGCTGGACTGCGCACGTAGCAACGATGTTTCGCTTGTTATTATAGGAAGAACTGCAGGTGAAGATCAGGATAATAATACGAATCTGGGAAGCTATTGTCTGACGGAGACGGAGGAGGATTTGATCTGCCGGGTCTGTGAGGTGAGTAAGTGCACAGTTGTGGTGCTGAATGTTGGAAATATTATTGATATGAGTTGGGTGGAGAAATATCATCCTCAGGCTGTGCTGTATGCATGGCAGGGTGGTCAGGAAGGTGGCAATGGTGTGGCTGATGTGCTGACCGGTAAAGTGTGTGCATGTGGGAAGCTGACAGATACCATTGCTGAGAGGATTGAGTATTATCCGTCTACGGAGAATTTTGGTGATCCATATAAGAATTATTATAAGGAAGATATTTATGTGGGTTATCGTTATTTTGAGACATTTGCGAAGGATAAGGTGCTGTATCCGTTTGGATATGGTTTGTCCTATACGAATTTTGAGACAAAGGCGGAGATTTTTAAGAATACTGAGGATGAACTCACAGTGGCTGCGACGGTTACCAATATCGGTGATGTGAGGGGCAAAGAGATTGTACAGGTTTATGTAAAAGCACCGCAGGGTAAACTTGGAAATCCGGCAAGAAAGCTGATCGGATTTGCAAAAACCCGGGAACTGGCACCGGGTGAAAAAGAAGAACTTGTTATCATCATTCCCAAATATGATATGGCCTCTTATGATGACAGTGGAGTGACAGGACACAAATCCTGTTATGTTCTGGAAGAGGGAACTTATGAAATTTTTGCAGGCAGTGATGTAAGAAGTGCGAAATCAGCAGGAATTTACGAAGAAGAATTACGTGTAATAGAACAGTTACAGGAGGCATATGCACCGATTGAGAAATTCCGGAGAATGAAAGCCGTTCTGAGAGCGGATGGAACTTATCAGGCAGTAACAGAAGAGGTTCCTGTCCGCACAGCAGATCCACATAAACGCAGAGAGGAAAGAATGCCGAAGACTCTGGAGTATACGGGAGATAAAGGCTATAAGCTGGCAGATGTACTGGATAAAAAAGTTTCTATGGATGAGTTTGTGGCACAGATCAGTGAGGCGGATCTGATTGCCATGTTCCGCGGTGAAGGAATGTGCAGTCCAAAGGTCACTGCTGGAACTGCAGCTGCATTTGGCGGTGTGACAGAGTCTTTGAAGGCTCTTGGAATCCCGGTGGGATGCTGCGCGGATGGGCCGTCAGGGATTCGTATGGATTGCGGTACGAAAGCGTTTTCTCTGCCAAATGGAACTTTGCTGGGCTGTACTTTTAATACGGAGCTTGTGGGTGAGCTGTATGAAATGACAGGGAGGGAACTTCGACTGAATAAGATTGATTCCCTGCTGGGACCAGGTATGAATATTCACAGGAATCCACTGAATGGTCGAAATTTTGAATATATTTCTGAGGATCCGCTTCTCACAGGAAGAATTTGTGCGGCTCAGGTGAAGGCAATGGCTAAATCCGAAATTGGAAGTACGATTAAGCATTTCTGTGGAAATAATCAGGAAGTGGGACGAAGTACTTCTGATTCTGTTATGTCTGAGAGATGTCTGAGAGAGATCTATCTGAAGGGATTTGAGATTGCAGTAAAGGAGGGTGGTGCACGTTCTGTAATGACTACTTATGGAAGTGTAAATGGGCTCTGGACTGCAGGTAGCTATGATCTGTGTACAACTATTCTGAGAAAAGAGTGGGGATTTCAGGGTATTGTCATGACTGACTGGTGGGCGAAGTCCAATTATGAGGGTCATCAGGCAGAGGTAACTGCGAAAGCTCCTATGGTAGCTGCCCAGAATGATATTTATATGGTAGTGAGTGATGCGAAGTCCAATCCGGAGAATGACGATGTGGAGGAAATGCTTCATGCAGGAAAAATTACTGTGGGAGAATTGCAGAGGAATGCAGCCAATATCCTGGGATTTCTGTTAAAAAGTCCTTCTGTTTTATTGTTGACAGACAGAATATGTAAAGAAGAACTGGAGGCTATGAATACAAAGGAAGAGGACGATGTGGATGCCGGAAGTCTGGTAAGTATTGAAAGTGATTCGGTGACACAGAAAATTGTAATTGACGGTGCATTATTACATCCTGCAAAGGGAAAGGCAGATGTGATTGCTGTGACTAACGAGTTCATGGGTGATTTCACAATGAAGTTTACTTTGAAATCTGATCTTGGTGAGCTGGCTCAGCTTCCAGTTTCTGTATTTTTGGATAATATTCATAAGATGACTGTTTCAGTACAGGGGACCAATGGAAAATGGGTAGAAGAAAGCCGCATCCTGAATATGGAATTTGGTCATAATCACTATATCAAATTTTATTATGGTGCGGATAATTTTGAAATTAAAGAAATTGTGCTGATTCCGAATAGGTAAGACCAATTTTGGGAACGCTTGCAAAACTATATCCTTTATGGCATAATTATGAAAATACTCAGAACCTGCGAAAGATGAGTGATAATTGCTTTATAAAAGTGGTTATCTGTGGACTTTTTTAATGCGGAGCGGGCTGTTCAGAGGAAAAGTGTTACTGATGATTAGAACAGTGTTAAGAGTGATGAGGAAAAGATAATATGTCAGGTTTTACAAAGGAAATTATTGCAAAGACTTTTACAGAATTGCTGGATGAAAAGCCCATGTCTAAGATTACGGTGAAGGATATCGTGGAACGATGTGGTGTAAACAGAAATACTTTTTATTATCATTTTAAGGATATTCCGGATGTAGTGGAGTTTATTTTGAAAAAGAAGTGGGATGAGATTCTGGAACACCCACAGGACAGAGCCTCTATTCTGGAATGTATGGAAGAAATGGCAGATCTGGTGAGAAATAACAGAAAGGTTATGTTTAATGTTTACAGATCAGTGAAAAAAGATACGTTCCTTTTTTATATGAATGAGATTTCCAACTATATTATTATGGAATATTTTCGGAAAAATGCAGATCAGTTTGATCTTGATGAGGGAGAAATCCGGATTCTGATTCAATATTATAAGTGTCTGTTTATGGGATTTCTGATGGAGTGGCTGGATAATAATCTGAAATCTGATTTTGGAGAAGAAATGCGTCAGGCTTCCCGGCTTTTTGAAAAGCACCCGGAGCTACATGCGGTATTGAACAGATCAGAATAGAGTGAAAATACCTGTTGTTCCTGATATTTATTATAGCAATTCTCTTAAATGTATTATCTGAGAGAAGCGTTATAGGTAATTCCTTTAATTTTCATATTATACAAAATTAAGCTTATGTCTGTTTTTTGGACATGGGCTTTTTTTTGTCTATTTATTGTTAAAAAAATCACAGCTATAATAGCAGCCATAAAGAGATGAAAACAAGAGCCTGACAGTCACAGGTTCGGGTATATTTCAGAAGGGAGGAGCAATAGGATGGATGCACTGAAGCAGTTAAAATTAGCCAAGAATGGTTATATTATTATGTCTGTATTATTTATGGTTCTGGGTGCCTGTCTGATTATCTGGCCGGATTGTTCGATGGCAGTTTTCTGTACAGCAGTAGGGATTATGCTTATTGTATACGGATTGATAAAGATTCTGGGATATTTTTCCAGAGATATCTATTGTCTGGCATTTCAGTTTGATCTTGCCTTTGGAGTGCTGCTGGCAGCAGTAGGAATTATTATTATAGTACGCAGGAACGTAGTGGTGAATCTGATCTTTGGAATCTTTGGACTTCTGATCCTTGCGGATGCATTATTTAAAATTCAGATGTCGATAGATGCAAAGAAATTCGGGCTGAATCTCTGGTGGAGGATTCTCCTGGTAGCGATTCTGACCGGTGTTCTGGGATTTTTACTTTTGATAAGGCCGTTTGAGGCAGCAGAGATCATGATGATCCTGGTTGGTGTTTCGGTTCTGTTTGAGGGAATTCTGAATCTTTGTGTGGCGATTTACACTGTAAAAATTATTAAAAACCAGAAACAGGATATCATAGATATGGATGAATATTGATAAAATAATAAAAATATACCTGATACACAGGTGTTTATATATATATCACATCACAACAAGGAGGAGCAATCACATGAAATTAATGGACAAAGCAAAACAGGCTGCACTTGCAGCAGCAGTTAAGACAGGTCTGGGTTATCTGGAGAAGGACCCGGAAGTAAATATACCAAAACTGATGGAACTTGTAGATAAATTTGTACCGGATGGCTGGTATGAGTCACAGAGAAATGCAATCCGTAATGCAATCCAGGATAAGGACAGCAACTGGTATAAACTGATCCTGAGGATTTATGAGCTGGATCCAGGAGTACGTGAAGCATTCTTTACAAACTTTATTATCAATGCCAGCTTAAAAGGAAGTGCACTTCAGGAAGAAACAGCAGAAGAGAACAACTGTAATGTTCCATGGGCAATCCTTCTTGATCCTACAAGTGCCTGTAATCTGCACTGTACAGGATGCTGGGCAGCAGAGTATGGTCACAAATTGAATCTTGATTTTGACACCATCTGTTCTATTGTAGAGCAGGGCAGAAAAATGGGAACTTATATGTACATATATACAGGTGGTGAACCGCTGGTACGTAAGAAAGACCTGATGCGTATCTGCGAGAAATATCCGGACTGCGAGTTCCTTTCCTTTACAAATGGTACACTGATCGACGAAGAATTCTGCCAGGAAATGCTTCGTGTTAAGAACTTTGTTCCGGCAATCAGCCTGGAAGGTTCTGAGGAAGCAAACGACGGACGTCGTGGAGAAGGTGTATATCAGAAAGTTATGCATGCAATGGAACTTCTGAAAGCTCATAAACTTCCGTTTGGTGTATCTACCTGTTATACTTCTGCAAATGTGGACAGTGTAAGCAGCGAGGAATTTTTTGATCACATTATTGACTGTGGTGCATTATTTGTATGGTTTTTCCATTATATGCCGACAGGTAATGACGCTGTAGTAGAATTAATGCCGAATCCACAGCAGCGTGAGAAGATGTATCACAAGATCAGAGAGTACCGTTCTACAAAAGCTATTTTTGGAATGGATTTCCAGAATGATGCGCAGTATGTAGGAGGATGTATTGCAGGAGGAAGACGTTACCTTCATATCAATGCGAATGGTGATGTAGACCCATGTGTATTTATCCATTATTCTAATGCAAATATTTATGAAAATACTCTGCTGGAAGCATTGAAGAGTCCGATTTTCATGGCATATCATGATGGTCAGCCGTTTAATGAAAATATGCTTCGTCCATGCCCGATGCTTGAGAATCCGCAGAAGCTTCGTAAGATGGTTGAAGAATCCGGTGCGAAGTCTACAGATTTGCAATCACCGGAGTCTGTGGAGCATCTTTGTGCGAAGTGTGATGCTTATGCAGAGCATTGGGCACCGAAAGCTGAGGAATTATTTCCTGTAAAAAATAAGTAACTTAATAATAAGAAAAAATATTAACTCAAAATTTAGCCAAAGTTATCAGAGAAAGTTCCCTGTCCGGTCATCCCCTGTCCGGATGGGGAACTTTCTCGTCTTTGAATAAGGGGACGCGCGAAACAGCATCTCTCTGTGGGTTCAGTTCCGGGGGCTAAGTAACTCTAAGGTGGAGGAAATCCGCTAAAAGCATGAAGAAAAACGCAAAACTCGCTCCGTTGCAAACTTCGCTCAGACAGGTTGCTGCTTTTCTTCATAACGCGGATTTTCTCCGCCTAAGAGTTACTAAGCCCCCTCCAGATTCACCCACAGAGAGATGCTGTTTCGCGCTGTTGATTGATTGTGGAAGGAAGTGTGTGAAGCATTTTATTGTTAAAAATAACTTGCCTGAGTGTGCGACATGTATTAAAGTTATGGTGTTAACCTGTATGATGGATATGTAGAAGTTCTCGTAAATAATGTATTTAAGAGGATGGCTGTAGATTTTTTAGTATGAGAGAGTGGTAGGGATGTTAAAAACTTTTTTAGTAGAGGATGAAGTTGTGATCAGGGAGATGATTAAGAAGATGATTCCCTGGGAGCAGTATGGATTTGAACTGGCAGGAGAAGCATCTGATGGGGAGATGGCACTGCCGTTGATATTAAAGAGCAAACCGGATCTTCTGATCACTGATATTAAGATGCCGTTTATGGATGGTTTGACGTTATGTAAATTGGTGAAGAAGGAGTTGCCGGACATTAAGATTGTGATTCTTAGTGGCTATGATGACTTTAACTATGCGAAGCAGGCGATCAATATTGGTGTGGAGGATTATCTGCTAAAGCCAATTACTAAGAATGCATTTATTGAGCGTCTGGAGGAGATTCATAATCGTTATGAACATGAGAAGACGCAGAAGGAATATTATGAGAAATTCAAACTGGAGATGCAGGAGTATGAGAGGAATGCGAGCCGTGATTTCTTTGAATCTCTGGTGAGAGCGGACTTTGATCTGGAAGAGATTTATCGGAGAGCAGATCGTTTGAATCTTGATATTGTGGCAGAGGCTTATAATATTCTGATTTTTACACCGGATGCTTCAGACAGCAGTTATAATTCGTCGGAAGGATATTCAGACTGGGAGGCAGAAGTACATAAGAAGATTGAGAATTATTTCCTAAGTCATCCGGTTGCGATGCTTTTTAGACATCAGGTGTTCAGTTATGCGATTCTGGTCAAGGGGCAGCGAGACACGATAAAGAAGAATACATGCGAATGTGTGGAAACAATTCAGAAGATCATGGAAGAAACCAGAGCAAATGTGGACTGGTTTGTGGCAGTCGGCGAGGAGGCAGACCGTCTGAGCAGAATTAAGCAGAGTTATCACACGGCTGCAAGAACTTATGCATTCCGTTATCTGTATGACGGGCATATTCTTTATTACAATATGCTTGAGCAGGTAAAGGAGAATTCAGCAGACACTTCAAAAACAGAAGCTGTTCAGCTTAAGAATGTGAATATCAATGCCCTGAATCCGGAAATCCTTCAGAAATTTTTAAGCAGTGGTCTGGAAGATGAAGTAGACAGTTTTGTCCATGATTATTTCCATGCTATTGGCAGGGAACCGATGAAATCACTGGTGTTCCGTAATTATGTGGTTTTGAATGTGCGTTTTTCTGTACTGTCATTTCTTAAGAAAATTGGATATGATGATACGGAATTGTCCAGAGAAGAGACAGATGATGTTGTGAAGAAGACAAGCCAGTCTACAGAAGCTTCTGTTGCATATGCAGAGGAAGTCTTGAAACGGGCCATTGCAATCCGTGATGAAAATGCAGGCAGTCAGAACAGAAGTGTGTTGAAGCAGGCAATAGATTTTATAGATGGACATTATATGGATGAAGAGATTTCTCTGAATAGAGTGGCGCATGCGGCGAATGTGAGTGCCAATCATTTCAGTGCGCTTTTCAGTCAGAATATGGGACAGACATTTATTGAGTATCTGACTTCGCTTCGTATGGACAAGGCAAAGGAGCTGCTTCGCTGTACTTCCAAACGTTCCAGTGAGATTGCAGGGGAAGTGGGATATAAGGATGCGCATTACTTCAGCTATCTTTTTAAGAAAACTCAGGGAATGACTCCGAGTGAGTATCGTAAGACGAGAGGAGAAGTCTGATTCATGAAGCAGAAACAGGAGAAGCTGGAAACAAAGATGAAGTGGATGCTTCTGAGCACTATGATCCCTATGACAATTTTGATCATAGTGCTTCTTGTTTTTTTCTGGCATTATACAAATGAATATAATCAGTTGTCTAATAATCTGGCGGTGAGTTCGGAATATAATGCAAACTATAGAAATTCCAATAATGATATGAGCTTTAAAGATGAAGTGGATATGGATATCTATTATGTGACTATTGGGCGAAAAGGTAAGGACGGGCTGCCGACAGAGCAGGTAGACAAGGCAATCAGTACTGTGGAGAGTCTGAAGAAAACCACATCAAAGAAGGAAAGCCTGCGTTCTCTGAAATATCTGACTAACTATCTGGAGAATCTTAAGAAACGGATGAATCAGCTTCTTGAGATAAAGAATTATCAGGAACGACAGGAATTTGTGGCAAATAATACAGAAATCCTGACCACGCTCTTTGAGAAAGAAATGCAGAATTATATTTATCAGGAGGCGACGGAACTGGTGCAGATAGAGTCTCAACTGGCTGGAAATGTACGTCTGACGATCATCACTATGTGTGCGGCGATTTTGGTTGCTACGGCTATTCTGCTGCGGCGTTCTTTCCGTCTGACATACAGCATTACCAAACCGATTTCTGAAATTCTCCATAATATTAAGAAGGTTGGAAAAGGAGAGTACAAAACTATTAATGCAGTATCTGCCGACAGTGTTGAAATCCAGGAGCTTGATGCCGGTACCAGAAAGATGGCAGGAAGGATTGAAGGGCTTCTTGAGAATGTGCGTAAGGAGCAGGAGGTACAGCATATGACGGAGCTGCAGCTGATCCAGGCACAGGTAAATCCGCATTTTCTGTATAATACACTGGATACTATTGTGTGGCTGGTGGAGGGTGGTATGCAGCAGGATGCAGTGGATATGATCACGAGTCTGTCTGTTTTTTTCCGCACTTCGCTTTCGAAGGGGAAGGATATCATTCCGCTGTCGGAAGAGAAACGCCACACATTGAGTTATCTGGAGATTCAGCAGTCAAGATACAGGGATATTATGGAATTTGAGATTAATATTCCGCCGGAACTGGATGAAGTGATGGTGCCGAAGCTTACTTTGCAGCCGTTAGCGGAGAATGCTCTTTATCATGGAATTAAGAATAAGCGTGGAAAAGGTAAGATTCTTATTGAAGGATTCAATCTGGGAGATGATATGATGCTGAGAGTGACTGACAATGGTCAGGGAATGACACCGGAACGTCTTTATGAAGTACAGGAAGCCATCCGCACCGGTGAACGTGCCGGGTTCGGACTTGCTGCGGTGTCAGAGAGAATTGTACTTTATTATGGTCCGGGTTATGGACTGAAGATTTCTTCTACAGAGGGAGAAGGTACGGTTATGGAAGTGTATATGGCGAAAAAAATTAACCTGGATAACAATTCAAGATAAACAAAGAAAAAGCTGCATGAAGTTAAGAATCTTAACAGATATGCAGCTTTTGTTATGTATTCAGGTGGATAAAGTCAATTATTTTATTGTTTATTCATATCCAATAACAGTTTTATGGCCTGCTGATAGAGACTTACGAAGGTCTGCCAAATAATGGAATGTATGAATTATGTCGACTAATGCTGGATTGTGCAAAGTGAATATAAAAGAAAGTTGATAATTTATTTCTGTATTTATAATGCACAATAAAAAATCCAACTTCCGCAATAAAAAAATAAACTTTGTATAAATTATGAACAAAATATGATAGAAGAATAAACTTTTTGCGGAAAATATTCTATGGAATTTTCCTGGATTTTTACTATAATAAAGACATCTTAAATGAATCGGGAGGATTTACAAAATGAAGAAAAAAATCGTGTCAGCTTTATTAACAGCAACAATGGTATGCGGTATGAGCGTTGTTCCGGCAGTGGGTGTAGCAGCAGCGGACGACACAATCACAGTTGGTTTCTCACAGGTAGGTGCTGAATCTGACTGGCGTACAGCTAATACAGAATCCATGAAATCCACATTCAGCGAAGAGAACGGATATGAATTGATCTTCGACGATGCACAGCAGAAACAGGAAAACCAGTTAACAGCAATCCGTAACTTCATCCAGCAGGAAGTTGATTACATTCTTTTAGCTCCTGTAACAGAGACAGGTTGGGATACAGTTCTTCAGGAAGCTAAAGATGCTGATATTCCTGTAATCATCGTAGACCGTATGGTTGATGTATCTGATGACAGCTTATATACAACATGGATCGGAACTGACTCCTTACTCGAAGGAAGAAAAGCAGCTGAATGGCTGAATGCATACACAACAGCTAAGGGAATCGATGCAAAAGATGTTAACATCGTTGATATCCAGGGTACAATCGGATCTACAGCTCAGATTGGACGTTCTAAAGGCCTTGAAGAAGGTGTTGACAACTATGGATGGAACTTACTTGCTCAGCAGTCCGGTGAATTCACACAGGCTAAAGGACAGGAAGTTATGGAGTCCATGCTGAAACAGTATGACAATATTAATGTTGTATACTGCGAGAACGATAACGAAGCATTCGGTGCTATCGATGCTATCGAAGCAGCTGGTAAAACAGTAGGATCTGATATCGCAAACGGTGAAATCATGGTTATGTCTTTTGATACAACAAATGCTGGTTTAACAGATACATTAGCCGGCAAGATCGCATGCGATGTTGAGTGTAACCCATTACACGGACCACGTGCAGAAGAACTGATCAAAGCTCTTGAAGCTGGTGAAGAAGTTGAAAAACTGAACTATGTAGATGAAGAAATCTTTGCTACAGATGATACAGTTGATAAAGTTAAAGCTGTAAACAGTCTTGATGAAGAGGGCGAATATGACGTAACACCTATCACACAGGAAATTATTGACGGACGTGCATACTAATTTTTGACAACATATAATAGACGTGTAATAGAAGAAATATAAACAATCCGGAGCGTGGTTCATAATTCGGAGAAACCCGGATTTATGAATCACGCTCTCTTTATGCCGAAATGATTTACAGATACCCGCTTTACTGAAGCTTTTCAGTAAATGAGGGGTAAACCAGTTTAGAAAGCAGGTGGAAAGAATATGGAACAAAATGTAGTATTGGAAATGCGTGATATCAGCAAAAACTTTACAGGAGTCCGTGCCCTTTCCCATGTGGACTTTACCCTTCGAAAGGGCGAAATCCACGCACTGATGGGGGAGAATGGTGCAGGTAAATCAACACTGATTAAGGTGCTGACCGGTGTACATGAATTTGAAAGTGGAACAATTCATATGGCTGGAAACAGTAATGCCATTATTAACCACTCGCCTCAGGAAGCGCAGGCAAATGGTATCAGTACAGTATATCAGGAGGTAAACCTTTGTCCCAACCTGACTGTAGCTGAGAACCTTTTTATTGGCAGAGAACCGAGAAAGATGGGGATGATTGATTGGAAGCAGATGAATGAGCGCTCAGGAAAACTTCTTGAGAGCCTGGACATTCATGTGCCGCCAACACAGATGCTGGATGAATGTTCCATTGCGATTCAGCAGATGATCGCAATTGCCCGTGCAGTGGACATGAAGTGCCAGGTACTGATTCTCGATGAACCGACATCTTCACTGGATGATGATGAAGTTGAAAAGCTGTTTGTACTTATGAGAAGACTTCGTGACGAAGGTGTAGGTATTATCTTTGTTACGCATTTCCTTGAGCAGGTATATGCAGTCTGCGACAGGATTACAGTTCTTCGTAATGGTGAACTTGTTGGGGAATATGAGACGAAAGATCTTCCGAGAGTAATGCTGGTTGCCAAGATGATGGGTAAGGATTTTGATGATCTTGCAGATATTAAAGGCGATCATAAAGACAAGAGAATCACAGATGCAGAACCTGTAATCGAGGCAAAAGGATTATCTCATAAGGGAACGATCAAACCGTTTGATATTACCATCAATAAAGGTGAGGTTATTGGTCTTACCGGACTTCTGGGTTCCGGACGTTCTGAATTGGTTCGTGCAATTTATGGTGCGGATAAAGCTGATACAGGAACTTTAAAAGTAAAGGGAAAAGAAGTAAAGATCAATACTCCGCTGGATGCCATGAAACTTGGTATGGCATATCTTCCGGAAGACAGAAAGGCAGAAGGTATTATTGCAGATCTTTCTGTAAGAGAAAATATTATTATAGCGCTCCAGGCTAAACGCGGTATGTTCCATCCATTAAGCAAGAAAGAAATGGAGGATGCTGCTGATAAGTATATTAAATTACTGCAGATTAAGACAGCAAGTCGTGAAACTCCGATTAAGAGTCTGTCCGGTGGTAACCAGCAGAAGGTTATCCTTGGAAGATGGCTTCTGACTAATCCGGATTATCTGATTCTGGATGAGCCGACCAGAGGTATTGATATCGGTACTAAGACAGAGATTCAGAAACTGGTTCTTGATCTTGCGGATCAGGGAATGGCAGTTACATTTATCTCCTCAGAGGTTGAGGAAATGCTCCGCACCTGCTCCCGTATGGCAGTTCTTCGTGATGGCCAGAAGGTAGGGGAGCTGGAAGAGGATGAACTTTCCCAGAGCGGAGTTATGAAAGCTATTGCCGGAGGTGACGATAAATAATGAATAAGAGTAAATTAAAGAAAATAACAAGTGCACGTCTGTTTCTTCCTATTGTGTGTCTGATCGCAGTACTTTTGCTGAATGTGATCAGAACACCGGATTTCTTTAATGTATCAATCCGAAACGGTGTACTCTATGGTTACATTGTTGATGTTATTAACCGTGCTTCAGAGTTGGTTATCCTTGCAATCGGTATGACACTGGTAACAGCAGCTTCCGGTGGACAGGATATCAGTGTTGGTGCGATCATGGCAGTTGCAGCGGCTGTCTGCTGTCAGATTCTTTCCGGCGGACAGGTTTCTGTAAATGATTACCAGAATCCTGTGATCCTGGCTGTTATCGCAGCACTTCTTGCATCTGCATTATGTGGTGCATTTAATGGATTTCTGGTTTCCAAGCTGAATATTCAGCCAATGGTTGCAACTCTGATCCTTTACACAGCCGGTCGTGGTATTGCTCAGCTGATCACAAACGGACAGATTACTTATATTCGTGTGGATTCCTTTAAGATGGCTGGTGGATATATTGGAAAATGCCCGATTCCTACACCTATTTTCTTTGCAATCATTACAGTTGTTATTGTGTACCTGATTTTGAAGAAGACTGCTCTTGGGCTTTACATTGAAAGTGTTGGTATCAATGGAAAGGCAGCTCGTCTTGTGGGATTAAATTCTACGATGATTAAATTCCTTACCTATGTTATCTGTGGTGTACTGGCTGGTATTGCCGGTATTGTGGCATCCAGCCGTATCTACTCTGCAGATGCAAACAACATTGGTCTTAACCTGGAAATGGATGCCATCCTTGCAGTTGCGCTTGGCGGAAACTTCCTTGGTGGTGGTAAATTCAGCCTGATCGGTTCCGTAATCGGTGCCTACACTATTCAGGCTCTGACCACAACACTCTATGCGATGAACGTAAAAGCAGACCAGCTTCCTGTTTATAAGGCAATCGTAGTTGTTATCATCGTTACACTGCAGAGTGATGTATTTAAGAAATATATTGCCAACTTAAAGGCTAAAAGAAGTGTGGCAGCAGAAGGAGGTCAGAAGTAATGAAAGCAAATGTACAGAAAAAGAAAATAACGGGAAATGGCTTCCTGCTTCTGATCACAATCGCATTATTTGTAGTAATGTATGTTGCAGGTATGATTGTTTTTGCTGATAAAGGTTTTGCAAAACCTCAGATGTTTCTGAACCTGTTTGTATCTAATGCGGGTCTTCTGGTTATTGCGTGTGGTCTTACAATCGTTATGATCACCGGTGGTATTGATATTTCCGTAGGTTCTGTTACTGCACTTGTATGTATGGTTCTTGCAGACCTTATGGAGAACAAAGGTGTGAACGCATATGCAGCAGTTTTAGTTGCACTGCTTATTGGTGTTGCTTTTGGTATTGTTCAGGGATTTCTGGTAGCTTATCTGGATATCCAGCCATTCATCGTTACTCTGGCAGGTATGTTCTTCGGACGTGGTCTGACAGCTATCATCAGTACTGATATGATTTCTATCAAGAATGAGTTATTCCTGAAATGGGCAAATTACCGTTTCTATATGCCTTTTGGTTCAACCAGTAAGAAGGGTAAATTTATTCCGGCTTATATTCCGCCGACAGTTGTGATTGCTCTGATTGTTGTAATTCTGATCGCGGTTCTTCTGAAATATCGTAAGTTTGGACGTAAGCTTTATGCAATCGGCGGTAGCCGTCAGAGTGCATTAATGATGGGTCTGAATGTTAAGAAAACTATTTTTAATGCTTATGTTCTGGATGGTTTTCTTGCAGGCCTTGGTGGCTTCCTGTTCTGTTTGAACAGTTGTGCAGGTTTCGTTGAGCAGGCAAAGGGTCTTGAGATGGATGCAATTTCATCAGCGGTTATTGGTGGTACGCTTCTTTCAGGTGGTGTTGGTACTCCGATTGGTACTTTGTTTGGTGTGTTGATTAAGGGTACGATTTCCAGTTTGATTACTACTCAGGGTACTTTGTCAAGCTGGTGGACAAGAATTATTCTTTCTGCGTTGCTTTGTTTCTTTATTGTTATTCAGTCTGTTGTGGCTTCTATGAAGAAGAAAGCGAAATAAGTGGTTGTATTATGAAACAAGCTGAGACTTTTGGGAGTCTTGGCTTGTTTTTTTGTAGAGGGACGCGCGAAACAGCATCTCTCTGTGGGTTCAGTTCCGGGGGCTAAGTAACTCTAAGGTGGAGGAAATCCGCTAAAAGCATGAAGAAAAACGCAAAACTCGCTCCGTTGCAAACTTCGCTCAGACAGGTTGCTGTTTTTCTTCATAACGCGGATTTTCTCCGCCTAAGAGTTACTAAGCCCCCTTCAGATTCACCCACAGAGAGATGTTGCTTCGCGCTGGTTACTGGAAACGATTTAGAGTGAAGTAAGTTTTTGATAAATTGTGGAGAAGATATGGGATTATGGGTAGATAGCGAAAGTTATAGAAAGCCCGAGACATACAGCGCGACTTTATGCGATTAGCATAAAGTCTGTGCATCGCGAAACGTGTTACTGAAAACGGAGTGAACAGTAATGCTTTATTTGTTTATAACTGTGAATTATGATGGTTTGCTTGCCATGGGGGGAGTTTTATTTTATACTTTAAGCAGTGAATGATGTTAAGGTTAAAGGGGATTTTGATCTTGATATTATTGAAATTATGTGAGAAATGTGGCTTTACTAATGGTTGGATATGTAGTACAATCGTAACTTATTATGCGTTTATTTTAGGAGGATTATTATACAATGTGGATTGCAGATGGATGGAAAGATTATGAGGTTATTGATACTTCCTGTGGGGAGAAGCTGGAGCGTTGGGGGGATTATCTTCTGGTGCGGCCGGATCCGCAGGTTATATGGGATACGCCGAAGGTGAATAAGGGCTGGAAGCATATGAACGGGCATTATCACAGAAGTAAGAAGGGCGGCGGTGAATGGGAGTTTTTTGATCTGCCCGAGCAGTGGGATATTCATTATAAGGGACTTACCTTTAATTTGAAACCTTTTAGTTTTAAGCATACCGGGCTTTTTCCGGAGCAGGCGGTGAATTGGGACTGGTTTGGCAATAAGATCCGCAATGCGGGACGTCCGGTGAAGGTGTTGAATCTTTTTGCATATACAGGTGGTGCGACTCTGGCGGCAGCGGCTGCGGGAGCTTCTGTTACTCATGTGGATGCTTCTAAGGGTATGGTTACCTGGGCAAAGGAGAATGCGGTTGCTTCCGGTCTGGGAGATGCTCCGATCCGCTGGCTGGTGGATGACTGTGTGAAGTTTGTTGAGCGTGAGATTCGCAGAAGGAATCATTATGATGCGATCATTATGGATCCGCCTTCTTATGGACGTGGACCGAAGGGGGAGATCTGGAAGATTGAGGATTGTATCCATGACCTGATTAAGCTGTGTACAAAGATTCTCAGCGATGAGCCTTTGTTTTTCCTGATAAATTCTTATACAACAGGTTTGGCACCGGCAGTTCTTACTTATATGCTTTCTACTGAGCTTAAGAAGTTCGGCGGGTATGTGGATTCTCAGGAAATCGGGCTTCCGGTAAGTTCTAACGGGCTGGTTCTGCCTTGTGGTGCTTCTGGAAGATGGGAGGCGTAAGTTTGTTTCCTTTTGTTTGTTATTGACGGAAATCTGCTTTTTAGCTGAATCAGTTAAGTCTCCTGCAGAGATTGTGAAAAGCAATTTCACATGAGTTCAATTTGAACTGTTTGGCGAGATGGGAGGAAACGTGATTATGAAGGAACTTAATTTAAAACATGAAGCCAAGCGTTACGGCTGTGCGGTTCTGGCTGCAACGATCATGGCGTTGAATATTAAGACATTTGTTCGTGCAGGCGGTCTTTTTCCGGGAGGATTTACAGGACTTACTCTGCTGCTCCAGAACATTTTTCAGACATTTATGGGGATTGCAGTTCCGTATACGCTGATTAATGTACTGCTGAATTCTATTCCTGTATTTATTGGTCTGAAGTTTATTGGAAAGAAATTTACCATCAGTTCTGTCTGTGTGATCGTGCTTTCCGGTCTGCTTACAGATATTATTCCCAGTCAGCCGATCACTTATGATACATTGCTGATCAGTATCTTTGGCGGTTTGATCAATGGCTTCTGTATCAGTCTCTGTCTGATCGGTAATACCAGTACAGGTGGAACGGATTTTATTGCGATTTATTTTTCCGAGAAAAATGGCAGGGATATCTGGAATTATATTCTGTGTGGAAATGCAGTGATCCTGACTGTGGCAGGTTTACTTTTTGGCTGGGACAGGGCACTTTACTCTATTATCTTTCAGTTTACCTCTACTCAGGTGATTCAGATGTTGCATCAGAGATATAAGAAGCATACGCTGTTTATTATCACGAAGGAGCCGTATCAGATTTATGAGGAGATTTTCAAACTTACCAATCATACGGCGACACGTTTTGAAGGTACCGGATGTTACACAGACGAGAAGACCAGTATGATCTATTCTGTAGTCTCTACAGAAGAAGCGAAATATCTGGTAAAGAAGGTACATGAGATCGATCCGAAGGCTTTTGTAAATATTATCAAAACCGATTACATAAACGGAAGATTTTACCAGAAAACAGATTATTAATTACTTGTATTCCCTTTCTGTGAGCGTATAATACAGGATATAAGGAATCTGTTCGTTCATGGAGTTTGTACTTAAAATTGGATGAACAGTAACCGGCACACAAGGAGGGGGATATATATGGGTAATGCAACAGAAAGCACACTTCCTCACGGCAATACCTCAGGCTATGACCGCAAAGCCTGCAGGACATGCGCCTGTTCCACCTGTTATGAGCAGGAGTTCTGCGACAGATGCAGTTCCTGTCAGAATCAGTCACGGAAATTAGACAGGTGCAATGCTTACGAGGGGGCATATAACTATTAACCTCAACATATCCCTATCTGCTGCAAAATAATAAACAGTGGATGGGGATTTCTTTATAAAAAACAGTTATTATATTATAAGTATAAGCAATGTTTTTCTATAGCAAGCCTCTTAATCAATATGCATTATTTACAAGGGTTGCTATAAGTTTACAGATTCATAAGATGTATCTGATATAATAATTCTGTTACTTACTGATATAAACTTTCCGTAAGTTCTTTTGCTGATGAACTTTGCTATAGAATTTTTTTGAGGATGGCAGAATGTTGAATGGTTACAAAAGAACAATTATTTACAGGAGAAGAAAAATATGATCGTATATCACTATTGCAGTTTAGAATCATTGAATTCTATTTTGAAAAATCGTTCCCTCCGTCTGACAAATATCCTGAAATCCAATGATTCCATGGAGATCAGCTGGATCTGCAGGTATTATGACGCAGAATTTAAAAGAGCTTATGAAAATGCTTCAGATTTATTCAGATCAAAGATTTCATCAGAGAGATTGATGGGATATGTGAAACTGTTTACAGATGAATTTTTCAATGAAAATCATGCAGACTTCAGATATTATGTAACCTGTTTTTCGTATCAGAATGATCTGCTCAGTCAGTGGCGGGGATATGCGGATGACGGGCGCGGAGCTGCCATCGGATTTGACCTGGATGTATTAAAAGAAGTTGTAACGGTTTCTCCGGAGATTTCAAAGCCGTCAATTGTGTCATTACATAAGATCAGTTATTCTGAAGCAGAGCAGAGAGAAGTTGTACATCAGATAGTGCAAGAATTGGTTGATGAAATCGAGAAGATATTACAGAAAGAAGAACAATGTCGGGAAAGCATTGAGGAGAAGCAGGATTATGAAATAGAAGTACTGGATAAAGTCATGAACTGTTTTGAGAAAAAGTTTTTGAAATTATTTCAGGAATCTGTTTACATGAAAAATCCGTTTTTCAGAGAAGAAAGCGAAATCCGATTGTGCGAGTTTTCGCCGAAACAGTTTCTGATGGGAAGAGAAGTTGAACTTTCTCTCGGTGCACGTTTATATAACTATTCCTACTATGTAAAAGAAAGTCAGCTGATATCTTATGTGGATTTTGATTTTTCAGATTGTCATGACCGGCTGATAAAGGAACTCGTTATAGGGCCAAAGTGTCTGATGTCAGAGAGAGACATGGAATATTATCTGACAACGCTCGGTCTGTCGAATTGTCGGGTAAAGAAATCGCAGGGGACATATCGGTAATATATTTATAGCAATTCCCTTATATGGGCATATCAGACATCATGGAAAGGCAGATGAAAGACATGAAAAGAAAATTACCATTCAGAAAAGTGGCGGTATTTCTGATACTGGCATTATTTCTGACAGCAGGCATCAGTATGCGTGCAGTTACCGTAAATGCAGCTACATATGTGAAACAGGACAGAACCTCCGTCAGCATCACATCGAAGAAAACGGGATGGCAGAAAATAAACGGAGATTACTATTTTTATAATTCAAAGGGGCGTCTGATCTGCGGTTCTTTTAAGTATAAAGGTTATTATTACTACAGTATTGCCAACGGCAAACGTTTCACCGGGTGGATGAAGCGTTCCGGTAATAAATACTATTACAATCGTAAAAATGGTGCCATGTTCCGCAATCGCTGGGCTACAGGTGATAAATATACCTATTATTTCAATGAATCCGGCGTGGCAATTGCCAGGCAGTGGCTTACTCAGGATGGAAAAAAATACTATTTCCTCAGCAATTCCACCATGGCAAAGGGCTGGAAGAAGATAGGAAAATATTATTACTATTTCAGCAAGAAAACAGGAGTGATGGCAAAAAATACCTGGATAGGTAAATATTATGTAAACAGCAAAGGGCAGCGTGTAAAATCTTCAGATACTAAACCGACAAATACTAAACCAACAGTCACTCAAAGCGGCAATACTTACAAATACAAAAGCAGCACTCTTAATATTAAACTTGAACGCAAATCAGTCCATGGAATTTCCTACTGGGTAGCGCATATAAAGACATCCAATGCCAAACAGCTGAAATCCGCCCTCTCCAACGGAACTTATGGCGGATTCCGACAGACAACCTCTGATGCAGTATCCTCAAATGGAGGCATTATCGGAGTAAACGGCAGTGCTTTCGACTATGGGACAGGAAAACCATCCCCCCTTGGCATGTGCATCAAAAACGGGATTATCTATGGTGATTACATGACCAGTTATTCAGTCATGGCAGTAAAGAAAGACGGAACCATCTATACTCCGGCACAGGGACTTATGGGAAAAAATCTTCTTGCAGCCGGTGTAAAAGATACATATAATTTTGGTCCGGTTCTTATTAAAGATGGCGAAGCCCAGCTTCCATGGGCTGAAACAGAAAAATATTATCCACGTACAGCGGTAGGAATGGTAAAGCCCAACGATTATGTACTCCTTGTAACAGATACCGGCAGCTATAATGGTCTTAATCACTGGGATATGGTGAATATTTTCAAATCCTACGGCTGTACTTATGCTTACAACCTAGATGGAGGCGGTTCTGCAACCCTGTACTTTAATGGAAAAGTAATGAATAAACTTATCGGCAATACTCAGCGTCCATGCGCAGACTTCCTTTATTTCACCCGATAATCCTTTTCCAGATAAGAATCCCGCCTGCTTGCACATGCTGCCAAAGCCCAGCACACAAGAATCAGTAGCCCGATTCCCATAGCCAGCACAGCAAGCAGGATTACGATAATTGCGTGGATAAACATAGACATGGATGACCTCCTTTCACAGTCATTCGGTTATGAACTGAGCAGCGAAGCAGATGATTTTATCCGCCTGACTTGTCTCATTCACTGACTTGGATAAAAATGGATGTTGTATAAGGAGTAATAAAAAGATATCAGGATGACCTGACAAGAACAATTAAGACAGTTAAAAGATCTGTTAACTGATTTAAATATACGCTGTCACACTCAAAAAAGCAAGCCGAAACTTTCGAGGAATTTCGACTTGCTTTTTGGCTAATTATTTACGAGGCTTGTTATAAGTATCAGAGAAAGATGTTACGGCAGTCCGGAATGAATTTGGGTTACGTTACTGAGAACAGAGGGAACAGTAACGATTGTTTTGGTAAAATATTAACAATTCCATAAAAACACTTGACAACCCTACTTTACCATACTAAAATGTAAAAAGCAAAAAAACTGTTGCCGTAGGAAAAACAAATGATTGCCCTATACGGAAAAAGGGACATCCTTCCATGGCAGAACAAGGAGGAATATTATGAAAAAATACAGCGACATGAGCAAAGAAGAACTGCTTACACTCAAAGCACAGCTGGATAAAGAATACGCAGATATCAAAGCAAAGGGCTTAGCTCTCGATATGTCACGTGGAAAACCGTCAGCAGACCAGCTCGATCTCTCAATGGGATTAATGAACGTATTAAGCAGCGATTCAGACCTCAAGTGCGAAACAGGAGTAGACTGCCGTAACTACGGTGTTATCGACGGAATCCCGGAAGCTAAACGCCTCCTTGGAGAAATGTCCGAGGTAGATCCGGACCACATCATCATCTACGGAAACTCAAGCTTAAACGTTATGTTTGACAGCATTGCACGTTCTATGACACAGGGTGTAATGGGAAATACCCCATGGTGCAAACTTGATAAGGTAAAATTCCTCTGTCCTGTACCGGGATATGACCGCCATTTCAAGATCACAGAATTTTTCGGAATCGAAATGATCAACGTGCCAATGACACCACAGGGACCGGACATGGATATGGTAGAGAAGCTTGTCAGTGAAGACGCATCCATCAAAGGAATCTGGTGTGTGCCGAAATACTCCAACCCACAGGGATATACTTATTCAGCAGAAACAGTAGAGCGCTTTGCGCATCTGAAACCGGCAGCACCTGATTTCCGTATCTACTGGGATAACGCATACAGCATTCATCATCTCTATGATGACAATCAGGACTTCCTTGTAGAAATCCTTGAAGCATGTGCAAAAGCAGGAAATCCTGATCTTGTATATAAATTTACATCAACATCAAAAGTCAGCTTCCCGGGTTCCGGTATTGCAGCAGTTGCAGCTTCCAAAGCAAACCTGGAAGATTTCCGCAGCTACATGCAGATCCAGACAATCGGACATGACAAATTAAACCAGTTACGTCATGTAAAATTCTTCAAAAATATCGACGGTCTTCGTGAACACATGAGAAAACATGCGGCAATTCTCCGTCCGAAATTTGAAATGGTCCTTAACACACTGGACAGAGAACTTGGCGGTCTTGGAATCGGCGAGTGGACAAAACCCCATGGTGGATACTTCATTTCCTTTGATTCAATGGAAGGATGTGCAAAAGCTATTGTTGCCAAGGCAAAAGAAGCAGGTGTTGTACTTACAGGAGCAGGCGCAACTTATCCATATGGAAAAGATCCGAAAGACTCCAATATCCGTATTGCACCAAGCTTCCCGACTCCTGAGGATCTTGGAAAAGCAGCAGAAGTGTTCGTACTCTGTGTTAAACTTACAAGTGTAGAGAAATTACTGGAAAACGCATAAAAGAGAATAATCGTATTTACTTTCTGGATAAATAATGTGATAATAAAACTGCCCGGCATAACTTCTTGCCGGGCGGTTGCTGTTTATAAAAAAGAAAGGAGAGGATGTCGTGAGCAGCAGAAAGAAAATCATGATCACCCTGATCATAATCTTGCTCCTGCTGACTGCCGGAGTATATGGATATGGTGTATACTATTTCACAGAGCATTTCTTACCGGGATCAATGGTAAACGGATTCAACTGTTCCTATATGACAGTATCCCAGTCAGAAGAATTGCTTACGCAGAAGGTGGGAGCATATGTTCTTACTATTGACACCAGAAATAATGGGCAGGAAAGTATCACAGCAAAACAGGCGGGACTTTCCTATGACTCAGATGGAAGTGTTGATAAACTGATCAGAAATCAGGATCGTTTTACATGGTTTCTTGCTTTTGATCAGCACAGGAATTATGAGGTGTCCTCCTCCATTAAATATGATGAGCAGAAGACAGAGGCTGCCATTTCCGAACTGAAATGTATGCAACAGGAGAATATGACAGAGCCTTCGGATGCTCATATAGAAGAGAAAGACGATAAGTTTGTAATTGTTCCTGAGCAGGAGGGAACTGCACTGAAACCAGAAAAAACAAGTCAGGATATTATAGATGCTCTTGTCACAGGACGAACGCCGGTTGATCTGGAAGCAGATGGATGCTACAAAGAACCGAAAGTTTATCAGAGTGATGAAACTCTGACGAAGAATTGTGAACTGATAAACAAACTTACGGATGTAGTGATAACTTATGATTTTGACGATTGCACAGAGACAGTAGACAGAGATATGATCAAAAACTGGCTCACAACAGATGAAAACGGTCTTTATACACTTGACAAAAAACAGATAGAAGCATATATCAGTGAACTGGCGGCTAAATATGATACGGTTGGAACAGAGAGAACATTTAATACATATGATGGTCGTGAGATTACTGTCAGCGGAGGGAATTATGGCTGGCAGATCGATCAGAAAGCGGAGCTGAAAGAACTTACAGAACTGATAAAAAACGGAGAAACCCAGGTCAGAGAACCTGTTTATTCCCATGAAGGTCTGGTCAGGAAAACAAATGATATCGGATATACGTATATAGAGATTGACCTGACGGCCCAGAGAATGGTATTCTATAAAGATGGAACGCCGACTGCGGATGCGCAGATCGTATCCGGAAATCCATTCGTGCCCAACTGTGCAACTCCTGTGGGATGTTATACAACAGGTGAAATGAAGAGCGGATGTACAGTGAACGGAGAGGACTATCCTTCTGCTGTAAATTACTGGATCCCATTCGATGGAAATCTGGGGATCAGTGATGCTCCATGGAGAATGGATTTCGGAGGACAGCTTTATGAATTTGAAGGCACACATGGAAGCATCTGTGCACCATCCGATCAGGTGCAGATTATTTTCAGCAATGTTGAGAAGAACACACCGATTGTTATTTATGAATAAAGGAGAAAAATGATGAAGATTGTAGTATTAGCGGGGGGAACAAGTACAGAACGTACTGTCTCCATTACATCAGGAACGGGAATATGTAAGGCATTACGACAGAAAGGACATCAGGCGATTCTTGTGGATATTTTTTGCGGCATTGAGAATGTGGACCGGGAGAATCCGTTTCCGTCAGAGTATGATGTGGACGCAGCATCAGAATATATGTCAGCATTTAACGACAGGATTGAACAGATGAAAAAAGAGAGAAGAAGCTTCTTCGGACCAAACGTGCTGAAACTCTGCGAGGCGGCTGACATTGTTTTCCTGGGACTTCATGGTGCGAACGGAGAAGATGGAAAAGTACAGGCAACATTTGACCTGATGGGAATCAAATATACAGGAACCGGATATTTAAGCAGTGCCCTGGCAATGGATAAGGGAATCACCAAGCAGATGTTCCTGATGAATAATGTACCAACACCGCGGGGAGTGTCTATGGTAAAAGAAGAAATGACCACAGATCTGAAAGCACTTGGAATGGAATTTCCTGTAGTTGTAAAAACCTGCTGTGGCGGTTCCAGTGTAGGTGTTTATATTGTGAATGATCAGGCCGAATATGAGCAGGCTCTCAAAGACGCTTATTCTTATGAAAATGAAGTCGTGGTCGAAGAATATATAAAAGGACGTGAATTTTCAGTAGCGGTTGTGGACGGAAAAGCTTATCCGATCATCGAAATTGCTCCGCTTCAGGGATTCTATGATTATAAGAATAAATATCAGGCTGGCTCTACGATTGAGACCTGTCCTGCCGAAATTTCACCGGAACTCACAGAGAAAATGCAGCATTATGCGGAAGCAGGAGCCAAAGCTCTGTTTATGGAAGGATACTGCCGTCTTGATTTCATGATGAAGGAGAATGGAGATATGTATTGTCTGGAAGCAAATACTCTTCCCGGAATGACATCAACCAGTCTGATTCCGCAGGAGGCAAAAGTTCTGGGAATCGACTATCCGACTTTATGTGAGAAACTGATTGAAGTTTCCATGAAAAAATATCCGACGCAGGATTTCACACTATAGAGCGTGTCTGCAGTAATTTATAGAATTGTTATAGATGCATTATTAAGAGAATTGCTATAACAGGAAAGAAGATATAAAAAATATTATGAAAAACTTAACTCTTGAAAATATCGCCCGCGTATGCGGCGGTACTTATTATGGTCCGGCTGATAAATTACAGGAAGAAGTAATGTCTGTTATCACAGACAGCAGAAAAGCAGAAGAAGGATGTCTGTTTGTACCTATTGTGGGGGAACGTGTAGATGCCCATAAATTTATCCCACAGGTAATGGAAGCAGGGGCACTGGCAACCTTGTCGGAACGGGTGCTTGATAACGCTGATTTTCCTTATATCGCAGTAGAATCTTCTCTTCAGGCAGTGAAAGATATTGCAGAGTTTTATTTAAAGCAGCTTCAGATCCCGGTTGTGGGAATTACAGGAAGTGTTGGTAAGACAAGTACAAAAGAAGTGATCGCATCTGTTCTGAACCAGAAATACCATACTCTGAAAACACAGGGCAACTTTAACAATGAACTTGGTCTGCCTCTCACAGTTTTTCGTCTGCGTGATGGAGATGAAATTGCAGTTCTGGAAATGGGAATCAGTGATTTCGGTGAGATGACCAGACTTGCGCAGATTGCAAGACCGGACACCTGCGTGATCACGAATATCGGTACCTGCCATCTGGAGAATCTGGGAGACAGAAATGGTGTTCTGAAAGCAAAGACAGAGATTTTTAAATTCCTCAGACCAGAGGGACATATTGTATTAAATGGCGATGATGACAAGCTTATCACAGTAAAAGAATATGAAAAGATAAAACCTGTATTTTTCGGAATGAGTAATGAATGTCAGGTTTACGGCGATAAGATTGTAAGCAGAGGTTTAAAGGGAATGACCTGCACCATTCATCTGGGGGATACTGCATTTACAGTTGATATCCCGATGCCGGGGCGCCATATGGTATATAATGCGCTGGCAGCAGCTGCAGTTGGAAATATTTACGGACTTACAACTGAGCAGATCAAAGCCGGAATCGAGAGCCTGGAGCCGATCAGCGGTCGTTTCAGAATGATCGAAACAGATAAATTTCTGATCGTAGATGACTGCTATAATGCAAATCCCATGTCCATGAAAGCCTCTCTGGATGTTCTGCAGGATGGTGCAGGACGCAGAATAGCAGTCCTTGGCGATATGGGTGAACTTGGAGAGAATGAAGTTCAGCTTCATGAGGAGGTAGGAGAGCATGCCGGAAAATGTGATATTGATGTTCTTATCTGTACAGGTAAACTGTGCAGAAATATGGCAGAGAGAGCACAGCGGACAAATCCGGACCTGAAAGTAATCTATGAGCCGGACAGAGAAAGTCTGCTGGAGCATCTGAAAGGTTATGTACAGGATGGTGACACTATTCTTGTGAAAGCTTCCCATTTTATGAAGTTTGAAGAGGTAGTTACGAAACTGGAAAATATGTAAACACTTTTGTCTTTTTATGAGAGAATTTGATGAGCGATTTTAGTTCCATGATACCGGAAACTGCAGTATAATAATCCTGTCAGTTTATGAGCAGGCAGCGAAGCAGATAGTCTTATCTGTTCAAGTGAGGAGGATGTTATGCTGGAGAAAGTTATGGAACTGCATTTCCTGCTGTATGCCATGATGTTAATGGGCGGACTGGGAGCACTGGGGATGCTGACCACACATCTTACCTACCGAAGAATGATCAGAAAAAATACAGAGGTTAAATCAAATCTCAAAGAGAAATGGACAAATCTTTGGAAAACAAGAGACAGGCTGTTGAACCGTATGAACCGGTTTGTCTGGTATCCGTCACTTTTCTGTATCGCCTTTCTTGGACTGGCTTTTTTTCTGTATTCCAAAGATGCACGATGGGACGGAATGCCGCTGGCATATCTTTATGTGGCTGCGATCATTCCGACAGCATTGCTTTTGCTGAGACAGGCGCTGGATTTTACATACAGAGAAGAACTTCTGATGAATTCTTTTTCTGATTATGTGGAACATGCCCGCACATGGGTAGAAGAAGTGCCGGTGCCGGAGAAGGCTGACGAAGCTGTAAAAGAGGAAATCGTTGAACATATTGCGGACAGTATCCGCCAGACTGCAGCAGCAGGAAGCCATTTCAGCGGAATGCTTACACCCGAGGAAGATGAGATTATGAGAGAAATCATAAGAGAATTTATGAAATAAAGACATGAAAATTCACTGCAAATGAGATACACAGGATCAGAAACAATATGGCAATGTAAAGTTTCTGATCCTGTACACATTTTAAGACAGAATAATTTATTATTCGTCATCCTCTTCAATTACCTGGATCTCCAGATAATCAAAATCAATCTGCTCTATAAAATTATCCTGATAAAATCTGGCTTTTCCATGTTTCTTAAAATGTCTGACTGTAGATTCCAGCCAGATTGGGTTTCCCAGATCCATTTCATAACAGATACTTTCCAGACCACGAAAAATCTTGTGGGTCCGCGTATCTTCGGAGTCATCGCAGATTACAGTATCTTTCAGTAAATGATTATTTTTCCATAATTTTCCCCATAAACGGAACATATCGGTAATACCTCCCTGTCAGAACTGCCACAGGCGGCAGAAATCTCATTTTCTAAGTGATTCCCAGTATAGCGGATTTTGGTAGGAAAGTAAAGAAAGTAAAAAAATGCTACTGCTTGTAGTAACTAAAATGTTACTGTTCACTCCGTTCTCAGTAACATAGCCAAAATTCATTTCAGATTGCCTGCGGCAATGGAATTTTGGCTTGTATGTCTCGGGATTTTGGCATATTCATGCCAAAACACCTCGCGGAATAGTGGTGTGTGAACAGTAACACTAAAATACTTATAGTCTTAGGCTTGATTATTCCGGTGGAATATTCTATAATAAAACCTAAATTTCCATAAATTAGCGTGTCAAAGTGCCGGTTCAGGAGAAAATCAGTTTTCATCTGGAAATTTGAAGACTGGTGTGGATAAGGTGAGTTCCATAACTGCATTTGTGATATGCAAAAAAACAGAATGGAGGAGACATTATGAAATTATACGATACCGGTGTGTATTTGCTGAATGGTCAGAAGATTGTTCCGGAGAATCAGGCAGATTTTCCTGTTTCCAAAGAGGAAGCTGCAAAGAGTACAATTGCCTATTCAATTCTGAAAGCACACAATACTTCCGGAAACATGGAGAAACTTCAGATTAAATTTGATAAACTGACTTCTCATGATATCACTTTTGTCGGAATTATCCAGACTGCACGTGCTTCAGGCCTTGAGAAATTTCCGGTGCCATATGTACTGACAAACTGCCATAATTCACTCTGTGCCGTAGGCGGAACTATTAATGAAGATGATCATATGTTTGGACTTACCTGTGCCAAGAAATATGGCGGCGTATATGTACCGCCCCATCAGGCGGTTATCCATCAGTTTGCAAGAGAAATGCTTGCAGCAGGCGGTAAAATGATCCTCGGTTCAGACAGCCATACACGATATGGCGCACTGGGAACCATGGCAATGGGTGAGGGCGGACCGGAGCTTGTAAAGCAGCTTCTTTCCCAGACTTATGATATCAATATGCCAGGCGTCGTTGCCATTTATCTTACCGGTTCTCCTCGTCCGGGCGTAGGTCCTCAGGACGTTGCGCTTGCGATTATCGGCAAGGTTTTTGCAAACGGATATGTGAAGAATAAAGTTATGGAATTTGTAGGACCTGGTGTTGCAAATTTAAGTGCTGATTTCCGAATTGGTGTAGATGTAATGACAACAGAGACCACCTGTCTTTCCTCTATCTGGCAGACAGATGAGAAGATTCAGGAATTCTATGAGATCCATGGCAGAAGTGAAGATTACAAAGAACTGAAACCAGGTGAAACAGCATACTATGATGGCTGTGTAGAGATTGATCTGAGTGAGATCAGACCAATGATCGCTATGCCATTCCATCCAAGCAATACATATACAATTGATGAACTGAAAGCAAATCTGAATGATATTCTGGCAGATGTTGAGAAAAAAGCACAGATCAGCCTTGATGGAAAAGTTCCATATACATTAAGAGACAAAGTAATTGATGGTAAACTTTATGTAGAACAGGGAATCATCGCAGGATGTGCAGGTGGTGGATTTGAAAATATCTGTGCAGCAGCTGATATCCTTAAAGGCAAGAGCATTGGTGCAGATGCTTTCACATTGAGTGTATATCCGGCAAGTACTCCGATTTATATGGAACTGGCTAAGAATGGCGTTCTGGCAGGACTTCTTGAAACGGGAGCTGTTGTGAAGACTGCTTTTTGCGGACCTTGCTTTGGTGCAGGGGATACTCCTGCAAATAATGCATTCAGTATCCGTCATACGACCAGAAATTTCCCGAACCGCGAAGGTTCCAAAATCCAGAATGGTCAGATTTCTTCTGTTGCACTCATGGACGCACGTTCTATTGCGGCAACTGCAGCAAACAAAGGTTTCCTGACTTCAGCAGAGGATTATACGGGTGGTTATACAGGACAGAAATATTTCTTTGATAAGACAATTTATGACAATCGTGTATTTGACAGCAAGGGTATAGCTGATCCGGGTGTAGAGATCCAGTTTGGGCCGAATATTAAGGACTGGCCGGAGATGGCTGCACTTCCGGAGAATCTGATCGTGAAGGTTGTTTCTGAGATCCATGATCCGGTTACTACAACAGATGAACTGATTCCGTCCGGTGAGACATCTTCTTATCGTTCCAATCCACTTGGATTGGCTGAGTTTACACTTTCCAGAAAAGATCCTGCTTATGTAGGACGTGCGAAAGAAGTTCAGAAAGCTCAGAAGGCTATTCAGGAAGGAAAATGTCCGGTTGAGGCATTACCGGAGATGAAACCTGTAATGGATGTGATCAAAAAGGATTATCCGAATGTAAGCAAGGAAAATCTTGGTGTGGGAAGTACGATCTTTGCAGTGAAACCAGGTGATGGTTCTGCGCGTGAGCAGGCTGCTTCCTGTCAGAAAGTGCTTGGTGGATGGGCAAATATCGCCAATGAGTATGCGACAAAGAGGTACCGTTCCAATCTGATCAACTGGGGTATGCTTCCATTCCTGATTAAAGAAGGGGAGCTTCCGTTTGCAAACGGAGATTATCTGTTCTTCCCACAGATTCGTAAGGCAGTGGAAGAAAAGGATGATGTGATCCGGGGATATGTTGTCGGTGCTGAGGGACTGAAGGAGTTTGAAGTGGCTCTTGGGGAGCTTACGGATGATGAGCGTGAGATTATCCTTAAGGGATGCCTGATTAATTATAATCGAAAATAGGAAGTGATGAAGATGCAGCTATCCTCTCTTTGGGTTGGGAGTAGCTGCATCTTTATTATTTATGAAATTATGAGAATTGCGGGAACTGCTTTGCAGCGGAGCGATTCGTGGATATAATAGAGCCCCGGGCAGCAACATACTGTATCGAAGAAAGTGAAATAGTCTGAAAATTATAAAATAAATAAAAATATTATAAAATTAGTGCAAATAAGACAAAGATAAATAGAAAATATTGAAATAAAATGCAAAAATGTATTGACAAATAATAACAAGAGTGTTATTATAACACCATCAAAAGAAACAAGGAAACGAATTAAACAATCAAAGAAATTCATTCAATTCATAGCATATATAAATGTTCCAATGAAAAGGATGAAAATAAAAGAAAGGTTCGGGTGATTCCATTGGGAAAGAATTTATAACTTCATCAATATAAGAGTAACGGGTATCGCATTTCCTGCAAGAAAGACCTGATACGGAGATTATAAAAAAGTATTTTCCTTATATAATATAAGAGCATACGCACAGTCTGATTAATAAGGAAGGAATGTATCAAAGGTATTATAGAAGCGATAACTTATATTGAATATCTGTTGCAGACCTGATACAGGGATTTTGGTAAATGTGTAAAGAAATATTTACCGGAAGAGCATAACCCTTATCTCAGTAGTTAGCCTGAAAGCAGAGGTTCAGGTAACAGATAAACTGAAGGTAAGAACGATGTTTTGAGAGGCATATAGAAGTTTAAGTATATGGTTTGAAATCCTGCATCAGAAGAATATCCGGTATATAAAATTACAGGATATTGAGAGAAATATTAAGGTACTTTTTCAGTGATACTTTACATAATTCAGAACATCTGCCATTAATGTTCGATAAATATGAAAAGCACATAAGGAAATTAAACAGTTGTGAATTTAAGAAGTTAGGTTTATGATTGCTTAGCACGAAAAATAATGAAAAAGTGTATCCGATATTTCATAAATGAAAAACAAATTATAATACGTGAAATTATAATTTAAAATCTATAAAACTTTCTAAGTAAGTTCCGATGAACTGAATAACTGATATCATAAAAGCATAAAAGCAGGAATGAATCAGATTATAAACAGTACATATGGATTATGAGCAGGAAACAGAATAGGAATTTTAAATAAACATAGAAAAATTTAATAGTGAACTTATAAAGTAGTTTGTAAATAACATATTATTTTATTATAGAAAGAATACTAAGAGGAAAATAAATTGAATAACGAAGAACATTGAAGCGGTCATCATTTTTGAAATCAGGAAAAGTAAAAAGTGATGACCGTTTTCAAATTGTATTCATATATATTCGTTTATTGCGTGAAATGGAATTTTAGGATATACTCTCCATGAAAAGGAGAGTTTTTTTATGTGGATAAAAGATATCAGAGATTATATTTTATATGAAGATAAAGATATTCTGGTCTGTCACAAACCGGCAGGGCTTGCAGTTCAGAATGCGCGGGTTGGCAGTATGGATATGGAGAGCCTTCTGAAGAATTATATTGCTCAGAAGGTGCCGGGTAAGATGCCGTATCTGGGTATTATCCATCGCCTGGATCAGCCGGTGGAGGGGGTTCTTGTATTTGCCCTGAATCCGAAGGCAGCAGCAGATCTCAGCAGACAGATGACAGCGGGAAAAATAAAGAAGACTTATCTTGCAGTTACAGAAGGAACAGTGAAAGTGAAGAGTGCAAAACTGGTGGACTGGCTGAAGAAGGATGGCAGGACCAACAGCTCTGCAGTGGTTGAGGGAGGAACTTCCGGAGCAAAAAAGGCGATCTTGTCTTATGAAGTTCTGGAAACCTGGAAAAATAAGGAAGATGCACAGGATTGTGGCGAAAGAAATCTGATTCGGATTGATCTGGATACAGGCAGGCATCATCAGATTCGTGTGCAGATGGCGCATGCCGGAATGCCTTTGGTTGGTGACAGAAAGTATAATCCCGGTCAGAATAGTCAGGAACCGCTGGCTCTCTGTTCTGCAAAACTGGGATTTCAGCATCCGGTGACAAAGAAACAGTTGGAGTTTCAGGTGCAGCCTGCAGGTATGGCATTCAAAAGACATTGACATAGCGCAATTTTTGATGTATAAAAGTGAAAAATGTGTAAAATCTCTGGACGAATTTCGTAAAGTGTGTATAATGTAGAAAGTAATATACAGTTATTCGGTTATGAGCAAGTAGCGAAGCGGATTGCGAATATCCGCTTGACGAGGATCGCTACAGGTAATTGTTCGATGTTAATTATTCTGTGAGAGTACTGAGCAGATATCGATTTTTTAGTTGACAGAAATTATACATTATTTTATGAAATTGCTGTAATGTGCAGTATAGCACTGAAAGGAAGAGGAAATTAAAATGAAAAGAGCGGCGGCAGCAGCGATAAGTTTAATGACAGGACTGGCAATGCTGACAGGATGCAGCAGAGCGGAGGTGGAAGAGACAATCCAGCCGTTGGTGGCAGACGCTATCGAAGAATCCGATTCAGAGGCAGAAGCAGTGAAGGAAGAGGATGAGAGTCCGCTGATTCCGGAGATTGATACAGATATAAAAATCCATGCCGGTTCAAGGATCGCAGTGGTAAGCAAATGTGTCAAGGGCGAATACTGGAAGATGGTTAAGAAAGGCATGGAAGATGCGGTAAAGGAAATTAATAAGGCATATGGTTATAAAAAAGATGACCAGATCACTATGACTTTTGAAGGCCCTGATAATGAAGAAGATGTAGAGACTCAGATCAATACAATAGATGCTGTTATCGCAGAGAATCCGGATGTTCTTTGTATTTCGGCAAGTGATATGGATTCCTGTGAGGCACAGCTTGAAGCTGCAAAGGAGAATGGGATTCCAGTTATAGCATTTGATTCTAATGTAGCCGAGAAAAAACTGGTGAAGGCATATCGGGGAACCGATAATGTGCAGGTAGGAAAGATGGCTGCTTATCAGCTTGGCAGTGCACTCGGAAAGATGGGAAAGGTTGCGGTTTTTTCCGCACAGCAGAAGACAAAGAGTGTTCAGGATCGTGTAGAAGGATTCATGAATAATATCGGGAAGTACGGAGACATTGAAGTTGTGGAAACCATTTATTCTGATCAGGTAGATGATATGGAGGCTTCCATGAAGGAAGTTCTGGAAAAATATCCCACACTGGATGGTGTATTCTGCACCAATGCAGATATTACAGAGATGTATCTCAATCTGGAGAAGAGTGATGAGCATGATGCACCGGCTCTGGTAGGGGTTGATGCAACTACTAAGCAGCAGGAAGCAATCCGTAATGGAGAAGAGATTGGCTGTGTTTCTCAGCAGCCTTATGCTATGGGATACCAGACGATCTGGGCAGCAGTTGAAACAACGGCACCGAAAAAATCTGTTGTGATCGAGAAAAATGTACTGAGCAATCCGGCATGGATCGATGCAGACTGTCTGGATGATCCGGACTACAGTGGATATTTATATACAGAATAAGAATTAAAGATAAACGCTCCGGGAGGATGTACAGGGTCTCAAATGCATTAATTAAGAGGATTTTCTATAAGAGGAATGTGTCTGCTGGGACAGACCGGTAATACAGAACTTATATATAAAGCAGAATTATATACGAAAGAAGAAGCATGAAAACAGTGATGAGTTGTTTTTGTGCTTTTTTTGTGTTATAGAATATTACTCCGTAATGTTCTATGACACAAAAAAGCTCTCCGGGCAGGCTCCTTATTTATATCTCTTCTTCTTTGAAATAAAAATATAAACCAATCAGAAGCTTTGACTGTATAAAAAGATTTATATTGATGATATAATCACATACACGATATAAAAATAACAAAAAAATATTGGATGGATAAAAAATATTTGATAAAATTATTTAATGAGATTGTAATTTTAAAGGATATATGATAAAATTTGACTATAAATTCTTGAAAATATATAAAAAAATTAGGCAAAAAGGAGAAGAGGATGAAACAATGGTCAGAGATCATCAGAAATGTCACCATGTTGTCGCAGCTTGGACTGTCTCTCATAACCCCTGTCCTGATATGTCTGGCAGTATGCTGGCTGATTGTTTCTAAGACCGGAGCTGGCGGATGGGTATATATCCCCGGTTTTTTCTTTGGTCTTGGAGGTTCCGGGACAGTGGCATATAAATTTTATCTTTCTATTAACAGACAGCAGAAGAAAGAGAACAAAAAGAAGAAAAATAAAGTATCGTTTAACAGACACCTGTAATGATACAGAAACGAAAGGGAGATTTATATGAGTATTATGGATAATGTTCAGCCTGCCGTAAAGAAGGAAACCGGGAAGGTAGCCGCCATCACCGGAATCGGGCTGATTTTGATGTGGATCGTGTTTGGAGTGCTGCATGCTTTCATGCCACAGAAGGTACCGTTTGATTATACGGTGTTTCTTGGAGGGGCAGTGGGAGGATGTGTGGCAGTCCTTAATTTCTTTTTTATGGGACTTGCAGTGCAGAAAGCAGCTGCAGCAACAGATGAGGACACAGCGAGAATGAGGATCAAAGCAAGTTACTCCCAGAGAATGCTGATCCAGATGTTGTGGGTGATCCTGGCAATCGTGGCACCCTGTTTTCATTTTGTGGCAGGAATCGTTCCTCTTTTATTTCCCGGAACAGGAATTAAAATTGCAGGAATTTTTCATACTAACAAATAGGTATTTCTATATCAAACCGGAACAGTACCGGGAGAGACAGGAGGTGAATAAAGAGTATGGAATTGGATATCAGCGGGGCAAGGATATTCTTTACATTACCCATTGATGTGCCTGTTCTCGGACCATTAAGGATCAGTGAGACAATGGTGGTAAGCTGGATTGTTATGATACTCATAACAGGTTTGTGTATCTGGCTGACACATGATCTGAAAGAAGAGAACATTTCCAAACGTCAGGCTGTGGCAGAGCTCATTGTAGAGAAGGCCAACAGCTTTGTAATCGGAAATATGGGTGAGAAATTCAGATACCTGATACCATTTGTTGCAGCACTTTTTGCAACCAGTGTGGTTTCCAACCTGATCAGTCTGATCGGACTTCGAAGCCCTACAGCAGACCTTTCTACTGAGGCTGCCTGGGCAGTTGTGGTTTTCATTATGATCACAGCACAGAAGATAAAGACCAGCGGATTTGGCGGTTATCTGAAAGGATTTACGACTCCGATCGCAGTTATGACACCGTTTAATATTCTTTCCGAGCTGGCTACACCTGTCAGTATGGCGTGTCGTCATTTCGGAAATATCCTTTCCGGTGTGGTAATCAATGGCCTGATCTATGGGGCACTGGCAGTCGCAAGTTCCGCGCTTCTGGGCCTGATCCCGGGTGCATTGGGAGATGTACTGTCAAAGATACCGATTCTTGATGTCGGTGTACCTGCGATAACGTCGGTCTATTTTGACTGGTTCTCAGGAGTTATGCAGGCATTTATCTTCTGTATGCTGACTGTAATGTATATTGCAAATGCAACAGAAGAGTAGCAGAAACATGATTTGCCGGAGCAAAACGGCAGCGGTGGTAACCGCAAAGAATGCTGAAATACAGCAGAAAAATTAATACCGCAGTAAAGGGGAAAAGCTGCAGATTATTATTTAACAGGAGGGTTTTAATATGGATTTTCAGTTATTGGCAAAAGGTATCGCATTAGCAGGATGTGCAATTGGAGCAGGATGTGCGCTGATCGCAGGTATCGGACCTGGTATTGGTGAAGGTAACGCAGTAGCAAAGGCATTGGAAGCAATCGGACGTCAGCCTGAGTGCAAGGGTGATGTTACTTCTACCATGCTTCTTGGATGTGCCATTGCAGAGACAACAGGTATCTACGGTTTCGTAACCGGTCTGTTGCTTATCTTCGTTGCACCTGGTATGTTCATGAACTTCCTGAGCTGATAAAAACAGCTGAGATGTCGAATATCACAGATTAAGCGGCATCTGATATGGAACCTGTGGATAATTCCGGCAACAGCCGGAGAATGATCCGCATAAATACAGACAGGAGGTTACAAACATGCAGGTACAGGAATTAGTTGGAATTGTGCCGTGGAATTTTATAGCGACGATTTGCAACCTTTTTATTCAGGTATATCTGATCAAACGTTTCCTCTTCAAGCCCATCAATGAGATGCTGGAAAAGCGCAAAGCGAAAGCGGATGCCCAGATCCAGGATGCAGTGAAGGCAAAGGAAGAAGCTCAGGCAATGAAGGCAGAATATGAAAAGAATATGCAGGAAGCCAAGAATAGGGCAAATGACATTGTGATGACAGCTCAGAAAACAGCCGCTATCCAGAGTGAAGAGATGCTTAAGGAGGCTTCCAGTCAGGTAACTGCCATGAAAGAGAAGGCAGAGAAAGACATTGCCCAGGAGAAACGTAAGGCAGTCAACGAGATTAAGGGAGAAATCGGCGGTATGGCTGTTGAGATTGCCGGAAAAGTGATCGAGCGCGAAATTAGTGAAGAGGATCATGCAAAACTGATTGATGAGTTTATTGAGAATGTAGGTGAGGCATCATGACAAAAACTGCCAGAGTTTACGGCGGAAGTCTGTATGACCTTGCCGCTGAAGAAAAGCTCGATGGACAGATCATGGAGCAGATGATCGCAGTCAGACAGATTTTTCGAGAAAATCCCGGATATTTGAAATTGCTGGGAGAACCGGCGATTCCTGAAGACGAGAGACTTAAGATGATTGAAGAGGCTTTCGGAGGGCAGGCAGAGAGATATCTGGTGAATTTCCTGAAATTATTGTGTGAACGCAAGATTCTGAGAGAGTTTGCCGGATGCTGCGAAGAGTTTATCAGACGCTACAACAGTGCACATGGAATTGCAGAAGCCGTGGTTACCAGTGCAGTGAAGCTCAGTGATACTCAGATGGAAGCTCTGAAAGCGAAGCTTGAGAAGCTAAGTGGAAAGAAAGTGTATCTGGTTCAGAAAACAGATGCATCCGTTCTTGGCGGACTTCGCGTGGAACTGGAGGGCGTACAGCTTGACGGTACAGTACAGAGCCGTATTTCCGGTATTTCGAAGAAACTGAATGAATTGGTAGTATAAGGAACTGGATTCCGGATTTGAGAATCGTACTGTATGGGTATTTGACATATGGATATGAAAAATCTTTAAATTTCTGAATTCAGACAGCGCAAAATAATAGAATATAAAAGGATGGAATGGAAACATGCAATTAAAACCTGAGGAAATATCCAAGGTCATCCGAAGCCAGATAAAATATTACGAAAATGCCATTCAACAGAACGAGACAGGTACGATCCTTATGGTTGGTGACGGTATTGCCAGAGCCAGCGGACTGGTAAACTGTATGTCAGGAGAGCTTCTGGAATTTGAGGACGGAAGCTTTGGTATGGCACAGAACCTGGAGGAGAACAGTGTCTCCATCGTAATCTTTGGTTCAGATGAGAACATTGGTGAGGGTCAGACCGTAAAGCGTACAGGCAAGGTCGTGTCTGTACCTGTAGGCGACGCCATGGTTGGACGTGTTGTAAATGCACTGGGACAGCCAATTGACGGAGCAGGCCCGATTGATACAAAAGAATTCCGGCCAATCGAGAGCAAGGCACCGGGAATCTGTGAGAGAAGATCTGTATATCAGCCTCTTCAGACCGGTATCAAAGCCATCGACTCCATGATCCCCATTGGACGTGGACAGCGAGAACTGATCATTGGTGACCGTCAGACCGGTAAAACTACAATTGCTACAGATACCATTATTAACCAGAAGGGAAAAGATGTGATCTGTATCTATGTAGCCATTGGACAGAAGCGTTCCACAGTAGCTACATTAGTAGAGAACCTGACCAGAAACGGCGCAATGGATTATACTATCGTTGTGGCAGCTACAGCATCTGAGTCAAGCCCGCTGCAGTATATCGCACCGTATTCCGGATGTGCAATGGGTGAATACTTTATGAATAAGGGAAAAGATGTGCTGATCATCTATGATGATTTAAGTAAGCATGCAGTTGCATACCGTGCACTTTCCCTGCTGATCCGTCGTCCGCCTGGACGTGAGGCATATCCGGGTGATGTTTTCTATCTGCATTCCAGACTTCTGGAACGTGCAGCGAAGCTGGACGATGAACATGGCGGCGGTTCCATGACAGCACTGCCGATTATTGAAACACAGGCAGGTGACGTATCTGCCTATATTCCTACTAACGTTATTTCTATTACAGATGGACAGATTTTCCTGGAGACAGAGTTATTCCATTCAGGAATCATGCCTGCTGTAAACCCAGGTATCTCCGTATCACGAGTTGGTGGTGATGCGCAGATCAAGGCAATGAAGAAGGTAGCAGGAACACTGAAACTGATTTATTCCCAGTACCGTGAGCTGCAGAGCTTCGCACAGTTTGGTTCTGATCTGGATGCTGATACAAAGGCACGTCTGGAACAGGGAGCACGTATTGTGGAAGTTCTGAAACAGAACCAGAATGCACCGGTTCCTGTAGAGAAACAGGTTGCGATCCTATATGCGGTTACAAAGGGTGTTCTGGAATCAGTAAAAGTTGAAGACGTAAATGTATATGAATCAGGATTATATACCTATCTGGATACAGATGCAGCAGGCGTAGAGGTTATGCAGGAGATCCGCTCAACAGGTAAGCTGGAGCAGGAAACAGAGCAGAAGCTTCGCAGCGTACTGGATGCGTATACAGAGAACTTCCTGAATACAAGACCTGAGAAATAAAGTGATTAGGAGGGTATCGTATGGCTTCGAATATGAAAGCGGTAAAGCTGCGTATCAAGAGTGTACAGAGTACCATGCAGATTACCAAGGCCATGGAGCTTGTAGCATCCTCCAAACTGCGTAAGGCAAAGGAACGTGCAGAGGTATGCCGTCCGTACTTTACAGAACTTCATGAGACATTGAAAGAGATTGCAAGGGAGAATACAGATTTCTCATCCGTTTATGCGAAAGAGTCTTCCAACAATAAAACCTGCTATGTAGTGATCGCAGGTGACAGAGGACTGGCAGGCGGATATAACACCAATCTTTTTAAATGTCTGGAGGCTTCTGCTGAAGGTAAGGACTACATGGTTCTGCCGGTTGGAAAGAAAGCAGTAGAATATTTCCGCCAGAGAGGGATAGAAGCTCTGACAGAACAGTTTGCAGAGGCAGGAAGTATTTCTGTAGCGGATTGTTTTGAGATGGCAAATATGCTCTGTACAGAATTTCGCAAAGGAACCTTTGGCCATATTGAATTATGTTATACTGTCTTTAATTCCATGCTTTCCCAGCAGCCGGAGGTATTTTCCATGCTTCCTATGACTGATATCAGAGAGGAAAGCGGAGGTAAGATAGAGACGAAGAATCTGATCCTCTATGAACCGGACGGAGAGACAGTATTTGATGCCATTGTTCCGGAATATCTGGCAGGCCTGGTTTATGGCGGTATCTGCGAAAGTACTGCAAGTGAACTGGCAGCCAGACGTATGGCTATGGATGCAGCCACAAGTAATGCGGAAGAGATGATCGATCAGCTCAATCTGTATTACAACAGGGCACGTCAGGCCAGCATCACGCAGGAGATCACGGAGATTGTTGCAGGTGCGGAAGGTCTTTAGAAATAGGAGATTATAAACATGAGTGAAAAACACATTGGCGAGGTAGTGCAGGTTATCGGTCCGGTACTGGATATCCGCTTTGCGCACGATGAACTGCCGCCTCTTCTCAATGCCATAGAGATTGATAATGATGGCGCAAAGCTGGTTGCCGAGGTTGCACAGCAGGTTGGTGATGATGTGGTAAGATGTATTGCCATGAACTCTACTGACGGTCTGGTGCGCGGTGCCAAAGCTCTGGATACAGGCGGTCCAATTTCCGTTCCTGTAGGTGAGGAATGCCTGGGACGAGTATTTAACCTTCTGGGTGACCCGGTAGACAATCTTCCGGCACCGGAGGCAAAGGAACGCTGGTCTATCCATCGTCAGGCTCCTTCTTATGAAGAACAGATGCCTGCAACAGAAATCCTGGAGACAGGTATCAAGGTCGTTGACCTGATCTGTCCTTATGCAAAGGGTGGTAAGATTGGTCTTTTCGGTGGTGCAGGTGTAGGAAAAACAGTTCTTATCATGGAGCTGATCCACAACGTAGCAACTGCACACGGCGGACTTTCCGTATTTACAGGTGTAGGAGAGCGTACACGTGAGGGAAATGACCTTTACAATGAAATGAAAGAAAGTGGAGTTATTGACAAGACTGCTCTGGTTTACGGTCAGATGAACGAGCCGCCCGGAGCACGTATGAGAGTTGGACTTTCCGGACTTACCATGGCGGAATACTTCCGTGATGAGAAGAACCAGGATGTGCTCCTCTTTATTGACAATATTTTCCGTTTTACACAGGCAGGTTCCGAGGTGTCTGCGCTTCTGGGACGTATGCCTTCAGCCGTAGGTTATCAACCTACACTGGCAACTGAAATGGGTAACCTGCAGGAACGAATTACTTCTACAAGAAAGGGCTCCATCACATCTGTACAGGCTGTATATGTGCCTGCCGATGACCTGACTGACCCGGCTCCTGCAACTACATTCTCACATCTGGATGCAACAACTGTACTTTCCCGTGAGATTTCTAGCCAGGGTATTTATCCGGCTGTTGATCCTCTGGATTCCACAAGCCGTATCCTTTCTCCTGAAATCGTAGGAACAGAGCATTATGAGATTGCCAGATCAGTACAGAGAGTTCTTCAACGTTACAAAGAGCTTCAGGACATTATTGCCATCATGGGTATGGATGAGTTGTCAGAGGAAGACAAACGTACTGTAAGCCGTGCCCGTAAGGTTCAGAGATTCCTGTCACAGAGCTTCTCTGTAGCAGAACAGTTTACAGGTATGCCTGGCAAATATGTTCCGCTGAAGGAGACGCTGAGAGGATTCAGAATGATACTTAACGGTGAGTGTGATGACATTCCTGAGAGTTATTTCCTGTTTGTGGGAACCATCGATGAAGTGTTTGAAAAAGCGAAGAATCAGTAAAGGGGGAAATGTCCTATGAGTACTTTCCCGTTGAGAATCGGAACACCGGACGGATTACTCTTTGAAGGCAATGTGGAGCGTGTGATCTGCAGAACTGTCAGCGGTGATCTGGCCATTCTTGCCAGACACTGTAATTACTGTACTGCCCTGGGAATGGGCGAAGCCAGTGTGGTAATGGAAGACGGCAGCAGACGGACTGCAGCCTGTATTGGCGGAATGCTTTCTGTTATGAACGGAAAGTGCCGTGTCCTTGCAACTACTTGGGAGTGGAAAGAGGATATTGATGAGCAGCGCGCACAGGAAGCTAAGAAAAGAGCTGAGGAGATGATTGCCAAAGGTGGTTTGAGTGATCATGATTATAAGATTGTGGAGGCTAAACTGCAGAGGGCGTTGGTGCGTTTGAGTGTGAAGAGCTGAGAAAATAAGAGTTATTAAAAGACTGACAGGAAATCCGGGAAGGGAGACTGTCGGTCTTTTTTGTTTGTGATATATTTTTTGGGGATATAGTGGGAAGAATCTGAGGGAGGGATTTGAAGGAGGGACGCATAGAAAAGGGACGCATAGAAAAATAATTTATTTCATGTGCGGTTTCGGACATTAAGATATTCTAAGCTGCTCAAAATCTGCTAAAGGCATGAGAAAAATGCCACAAACTCGCTTCGCTCAGACAGTGTGTCATTTTTCTCATAACGCAGATTTTGACCAGCTAAGAATATCTAAATATCCTGCAAATGCACATGAAATAAATTATTTTTCTATGCTGGTAATTGGATCTTTCAAATACACTGGCAGGGATTTATTTGATTTGGTGTTGTTGTTCACGTGCCACTATCCCGCAAGGTGTTTTTGGGGCATGAATATGCCAAAATCCCGATACACAAGCCTATATTCCATTGGTGCGGGCAATCTGGAATTTTGGTTACATTGTTGTAAACGGAGCGAACAGCAACGATTCAATTAAAAAGATGAAACGTAGTATATTGTCACACATTGACACACATTGACACTTTACCATGATGAGGTTAAAATAGAGATAGATTATGCGACTGTAGGGGAAAGTGGGCAGTTGTGATATTATTCTGAATTTCGGCGGTTTGCCGAGATTATTTGGACAGGAGCGAATATGTTATGATAGCAGAAAAAATGAAACCTTATGTAAAAAATAATTCAGCCATCCGTATGATGTTTGAGGAGGGAAATCGTCTCAGAGCCATTTACGGTGCGGACAAAGTTTATGATTTCAGTCTTGGGAATCCGAGCGTTCCGGCACCGGAGTGTGTGAAGGAGGCTATTATTGATCTGGTGAACGAAGTGGAGCCGACAGTGCTTCATGGTTATATGAGTAATGCAGGATTTGAGGATGTGCGCCAGACGATTGCGGAATCTCTGAACCACCGCTTTGGGACAAAGTTTGCGGCGAAGAATCTGATTATGACAGTTGGAGCAGCCAGCGGTTTGAATGTGATTTTCAAGACGATCCTGAATCCAGAGGAAGAAGTGATTGTTTTTGCACCATATTTTCTGGAATATGGTGCATATGTGCGCAATTTTGATGGCAAGCTTGTGGAAATCTCTCCGGATACAACCACATTCCAACCGAATCTTGAGGAGTTTGAGCAGAAGATTACGGCAAAGACAAGAGCAGTGATCGTAAATACACCTCACAACCCCACTGGTGTCGTATATTCAGAAGAAACCATTAAGAAGCTGGCAGCAATTCTTGAGAAAAAACAGCAGGAATTTGGCAGTGTGATTTACCTGATTTCTGACGAGCCATACAGAGAGCTGGCTTATGATGGTGTAGAAGTTCCGTATCTGACAAAATATTACGATAATACTATTGTTGGCTATTCTTACAGCAAATCTCTGTCCCTTCCGGGAGAGCGTATCGGTTATCTGGTAATTCCGGATGAAGCAGATGGAAGTGAAGAACTTATTACTTCAGCGGCTATTGCCAACCGTACTATCGGATGTGTCAATGCCCCATCCCTGATGCAGAAGGTGATTGCCAAATGTGTAGATGCAGAAGTGGATGTAGCTGCATATGACAAGAACCGTCTGGCGTTATACAATGGACTGAAAGAATGCGGATTCGAGTGCATCAAACCCCAGGGTGCATTCTACCTCTTTGTGAAATCACCGGTAGCAGATGAAAAAGCGTTCTGCGAAGCTGGAAAGAAATATAATATTCTCATGGTTCCGGGAAGTTCCTTTGCCTGCCCGGGTTATGTGAGACTGGCTTATTGTGTATCTTATGATACTATCATTAATTCCCTGCCGGAGTTTAAGAAACTGGCAGAAGAGTTTGGACTGTGAAAACGGCGGGGATTGACATTGGGACAACAACGATAAGCGGTGTTGTTCTGGAAAAAGAGGAAAACGGACAGGCAAAGATTCTGGAGGCAAAAACTGTAGAGAATGGTTGCTTTATCGAAACCGGAAATGAATGGGAAAGAATACAGTATGCAAAAGAAATTGTAGAAAGAGCAGTGAATCTGCTGGATTATTTCCTGGAGAAGTATCCGCATGTTGAGCGGATTGGGCTCACAGGGCAGATGCATGGAATTGTCTATGTTGACAAAGAAGGAAATTGTGTCAGTCCGTTATATACATGGCAGGATGCCAGAGGAAGTATCTGCGATGGGGATCAGATTCCTTTAACAGAAGAAATCCGGGAAAGATGTCAAATCCATGCTGCTTCAGGATATGGGCTTGTCACACACATTTATAATATCAGACATAATCTGGTTCCGGATTCGGCTTTGAGCTTCTGTACGATTATGGATTATTTTGGAATGTATTTGACAGGGCGTAAAAAACCATTGGTACATGTGAGCAATGCGGCAGGTTTTGGATTCTTTGACAGCCATAAGATGTGCTTTGAAAAAGAAAAACTGGCTGAAATGGGAGTGGACGTAAACTGGCTGCCGGATGTCTGTACGGAAATAGAAAAACTGGGTACATACAGAGGAAGGACAGTTACAACAGCAATCGGAGACAACCAGGCAAGCTTCCTTGGAGCAGCAGGTGATGAGGAGAATATATTACTGGTCAATATGGGAACCGGCGGACAGATTTCTGTTCTTTCCAGTCAGTATTTTTCGGGAGATGGAATTGAGGCAAGACCTTTCCTAAATAGGAAGTATCTGCTTGCAGGAGCATCTCTGTGTGGCGGCAAGGCATATGCGCTTCTGGAACAGTTTTTCCGAAAAATTGTAAAAGAAGCGACCGGACAGGAGCAGCCATTATACAAAGTAATGGAAAAGATGGCAAGAACAGGGAGAGACCAGAATAGTGAAAGAACTGAAAGTCGAAAGATTAAAGTTGAAACAACATTTGACGGTACGCGGGTGGATCCGGAAAAAAGCGGCAGTATTACTCAGGTAAGTTCCGAAAACTTTACACCAGAAGATTTCTGCTATGGTGTTCTGAAGGGGATGAGCACAGAATTGTATCAGATGTATATGACTATTCAGAAAGGAACCGGCATAAAGATCAGGCGCATGATTGGTTCAGGGAATGGACTGAGAAGAAATCCGGTACTGTGTGAAATTATTGAAGATATGTTCAAGGCCGAACTTGTTCTTGCAGAATGTGAAGAGGAAGCTGCGACAGGGGCAGCAATGAGCAGTCTGCCAAGGTCGGCTCAATGATTAATTGAATGAGGGTCATGTTCTTTTATTATCCGATTAATCGTAGCGCTGTTAATGAATACCTTTCCCTGATTGGTGAAAGGGAATTGCCATTAAATCTGTTTGAAGTAGTTGATATTGAAGATAGATTTTCGGTTGAGAGAGTAAAAGAATTATTGAATGAAAAGAAATAGAAATGCCAGCAGTCTTGCAATATGGAGAATAAAAAATTTTGACATTCTCACAAATGCGTGCTAATATGATTATAGAAAAAGAGTGTTGCCGATAGACGGTTAGTCCGATATATGTTTTGACAAAAATTGCCGTTTAGTTTTGATATGCTCCTTGTCAAGTAGACAGGTGAAATATCTAAAGGTAAGCGACAAAAATACCTACATTTCATTTTGGAGTGTAGGTATTTTTATGCACACCATTTCTCTTTATATTTTTTAATTCGTTTGTTTTCTGGAATAGGATATTCTACTGGTATGTCAGATTTCAGTGCTTCTTGACGTACTTCTAGGGGTGTTTTGCAGCAATACCTATCCTGTGGACGTTCTTCACTATAAAATCTTATATAATCCTTTATTGCAAATCTTAATGAGGATTCATCAGTTATTTCGTACATCTGATACATTTCTGCTTTGATAATTCCCCAGAAACCTTCTGTTGGTCCATTATCAATACAATGTTCAACCCGAGATATGGATTGTCTCATTTCTTGTTTTACAAGTTTCTTTTTAAACATTTTGCTGGTATACTGGAATCCCCGATCTAAATGAAAAATCGGCTTTGCACAGGGGTTCAACGCAATTGCCTTATCAAAGGTTTTAAATACTAATTTACCTTATTGTGCTATTACTTCTTGTGCATGTGGTCTATATCAGAATCTGATGTTATGTGAAAGACTGGCAGGAAGAACGGGGATATTATTAAAATTTAATTTTTTAACTGCTATTACTTATATTTACTTTCATGCTAATATATATTATCATATTAGCATGAAAGGAGAACCTATATGACTCAATTTGAAAAATTAGATTTGTTATTGCGTGAATGTGGAGGGACAATTCAGACATTTCAAGTCCTAAATAATGGAATTAGTAAGTCTGTGTTTTATGCCTATGTGAAGGAACGAGGATTAGAGCAAGCTTCTCATGGTGTGTATGTATCACCTGATACGTGGACAGATGCGATGTTCCTTTTGCATTTGCGTTGTGGTCAAGCTGTATTTTCTCACGAAACTGCATTGTTTTTTCATGATTTAACGGACAGAGAGCCTTTGAAATACACCATAACAGTAAGAACTGGATATAATCCAAGTCGTTTGCAGGAAGACGGTTTTCAAGTATATACAGTAAAAAAGGATTTACATGAAATAGGAATCATAGCTATGCAGACATCATTCGGACATTCCGTTCCCGTTTATGACATGGAGAGAACAATTTGTGATCTGCTTCGTAGCAGGAAAAATATTGAAATGCAGGTATTCCAAGATGCATTAAAGCAATATGCGAAACGTAAGGATAAAAACTTACGGATGCTTATGAAATACGCAGCTATGTTTCATGTTGAAAAGATACTAAGACCATATTTGGAGGTGTTACTTTAGATGATAACAACGGCAAGACAATTAAAGGATTTGATTCGTAATCTGTCAAAGAAAAAATCCGCAGATGCACAGATTTTGATGCGGAATTATATGATGGAACGTTTTTTAGAACGAATTTCTTTATCAGAGTATAAAAATCAGTTTATATTAAAAGGTGGCATGCTGGTGGCGGCAATGGTCGGTCTGGATGCCAGAGCTACTATGGATCTGGATGCTACTATAAAAGGCACTAATGTTAGTGTGGAGGATGTAGAAATGATTATATCCCAAATTATATCAATTCCACTGGACGATGGTGTTTCATTTCGGGTCAAACGGATATCGGAAATCATGGAAGAAGCAGATTATCCTGGTGTTCGTGTAAGCATGGAAACGAAATTTGATGGTGTAATCACACCATTAAAGATTGATATTTCTACAGGGGATGTAATTACACCAAGAGAAATCAAGTACAAATTTAATCTTATGCTTGAAGACCGCACTATTGAGGTATGGGCATATAATCTGGAAACGGTATTGGCTGAAAAACTGGAAACTGTTATTAGTCGAAACGTTACAAATACACGAATGAGAGATTTTTATGATATTTATATTTTACAAAAACTGTATGGGGAGCAACTTTCAAAAGATGTATTAAGGGATGCACTTGTTGCTACCGCTAAGAAGCGAGAAACGTTAGAACAGATAGAAACTGAAGACATAGATGAGATTTTTGACGAGATTCAATCCAGCTCTGTTATGGAAAATCTATGGAAAGCTTATCAAAGAAATTATTCTTACTCTGCTGACATTCCATGGCATACAATCATGAAATCAATTCGCACATTATATGAAATTATATCAAAAAAATACATATAATGTATTGCAGTTCTCCAAGAACGTAGAAAAGCCGAATGACGGAACAACAAAACAAGGGAAGGAGTTGCATCATGAATAAAATCCTGATTATAGATGATGACAGAGAACTGTGCGCTTTGATTAAACGTAGCGTACAAGCAGAAAACATAGAAGCTGATTTTTGTAATACCGGAAAAGAGGGCTTACAAAAATTAAGAGAGCAGGAATATCAGCTTGTGGTGCTGGATGTGATGATGCCCGGCATGGATGGTTTTGAAACACTGGAAGAAATTCGCAAGGAGTACAGCTTACCGATTTTGATGTTTACATCTAAAAATGACAGCATTTCTAAAGTACGGGGCTTACGAGCCGGAGCGGACGATTATCTTACAAAACCATTTGATATGGATGAACTGATTGCCCGTATTGCGTCTCTTATACGCCGCTACACTCGCTTTAATCAGCAAGCCGGAGCCATACAAAAGCTAAATTTTAACGGATTGCAGATTGACCTTGAAAATCGTTCTGTTACTACATCAAACGGCACTTTTGAACTGCCCCCAAAGGAATTTGATTTGCTCCTGTACTGTTCAAAATATCAAGGGAAAATTTTGACCAAACAGCAGATTTATGAGGAAGTATGGGGCGAAGAATATTTCTATGATGACAGTAACATTATGGCGATTATCAGTCGGCTTCGCAAAAAATTAGAAGTCAATCCTTCAAGCCCAAAGTATATACAAACGGTCAAAGGGATTGGCTATCGGTTTAATAAGGAGGTGTAGCCAGCATGGAAATCATCGTATTCTTATCCGTTGTGATTGCTGTTGTGGCTGTATTGACTTCCATCGTTCTCGTTCGGCGTGTAAAAAAACAAATAGCAGAAATGACCGATGTGCTGGTTGATGTGAAAAACGGAA